>JAJDBI010000046.1 GCA_029261435.1 Nitrospinaceae bacterium | reverse complement strand
ACTCCCTGACCAAACATCAGACCGTCCTTTTCAGTCTTGGCTTCCAGAATCCTGAAAATCAGGTCCTGCTTTCTAAGCCCGCTGTGGCCCTGAATCTTCAGTTCCTTGGCAATGTTGGTGAGTTCGGATATGGTTTTAGCCTTGAGTTGTTCTATATTCATCTGGGTCATGGTTTGTGGCTTCTTTGAGGGGGGTTAGGAATGATTTTCTCGTAAATAGTTACGCCCTTGGAATGGAGCTCAGGTTCAAAGACGGGGAAGATTCAATAATAATTGGGTGTATGTATAGTATTGCAGAGTATGTCCTATCATTAACGGCGAAAGCACGGAAAAATTTAGCTGGTAATTGATTGGTTTTTCAGGGATTTTGTCTGGGAGCTTTCGGAGCTTACTTACTGTATCCAGTTCTCAGCATTTTGTCAACTCCTTTTATCTCTCAACTGTCTGCCCTCAAGGTCCCAGCCTTGGTGGCAATATGAGGCTTCCAGACCTAAGCCTTTTCAGGCAAATATAGCCGAGCGAGATACTACAATAAGACCCGCCAAGTGTTTTCTTCACTTTTCATATTTTTGTTTTTTTATTCTTTTACACCTATCTCGTTAAATTGTCACGGCATTTTTTCCCCGAATAATTTCACACTACATCAATTTTAATGAATCTATGTTTTCCTCAGGTAAAAGTTTGCGCCCGGGTTAAGCCAGGTCATATCAATAATCCTGTTATTCTGACTAGAATAATTTTTGCTAAAGTATCACCCAAGCCCTACCCGGTGCAAGCACCGCTGGCAATAAAAAATCTATTTATCGCTCTATTGACTTGGGCTCAGTCATTCATCAGCCTTGCACTTGGCGAAAGTGGAGTTCTATTTGACTATACCGGGCCGGGAAGGCAAAATAGCCGATGATTGAATCTACCTGACAAGCAGGTTCGCATTTCTTCAGAAATTTATTCTCTCAACCCAGCAAGGATCCATTCATGGCAAAAACAAAGAGTAAGCGAGACGATACCAGCCAGTGTGAAAAATGCCTTCCGGCTTATTGTTGTAATTATTTCGCGTTTGGGATAGATGAACCCGAAGACCGGCGTGATTATGAAAGTCTACTATGGAAGATTGCACACGAAAACGTTTCATTTTATATCTATCGAAAAGACTGGTACATCATGATCCACAGTCGGTGCAATTTTTTAATGCCAGACAACAAATGCGCCATCTACGAACACCGGCCCTATATGTGTCGCGAACACAGCACGGAATCCTGCGAATATACCGGTGACGATTACGGCTTCACCGAACACTTCAAGAGCTATGATGATCTATTGACTTATATCAAGGAAAATACGAACTTCAGGTTCAAGCAGGAACTAACAGGGATACCCCCAAACTGTCTGTAGTCACGGAGTGTGACACCAAATTAACTTGCAGATTGATGGGCTTTACTACTCCACCGGGCATAGCCCGGTGGTAGTGAGGATTACTTCTCTTCTTTTTTATCTTCTGGATTATCTTCCGATTCTTTTTTTGATTCAGATTTCTTTTTCGCTGCCGGAGCTTTTTTCGGCTCAGCTTTCTTTTTTTCTGCTACTTTTGGCTTACTGTCCTTGGCTTCTTTTTTAGGCTCAGTTTTTCCTTTAGCAGCAGGCTTTGCCTCATCGCCTTCTCGATCCACCAACTCAATAAATGCCATTGGCGCATCATCCCCTTTTCGGTGACCGATGCGAATGATCCGGGTATATCCACCCGGTCGCTTTGCATAACGCTCTGCAAGGGGTCCAAACACTTTTTGAACAGCATCTTTAGCGGGAACAAGCTTGAAAGCCTGACGCCGGGCGTGAAGTGTACCTCTTTTACCCAGCGTGATCGTTTTTTCCACCTTGCCTCGCAGTTCTTTGGCCTTTGCCAAAGTAGTGCTGATACGCTCTCTTTGAATAAGAGCCCCAACAAGGTTTCTGAACAATGCTTTTCGATGAGCAGAGGTTCGTCCAAATTTTCTACCTGCTTTTAAATGCCGCATGGTTGTTTATCACTCCTGTTATGACTTCACCGAGTAGAACTACTAAAGTTCAACTTCGGTATCTATTTCTTTTTTCTTCTGGGCTTGAATGATCTGTTTGAGGTCATCCTCATCGACCTTCATTCCCAAGTGAAGCCCCATATCTTCTAAAATTTCCTTAATCTCATTCAGCGATTTACGGCCGAAGTTTCTAGTCTTGAGCATCTCACCATCGGTTTTTTGAACCAACTCGGCGATAGTCTGGATATTGGCATTTTTGAGACAATTGTATGAACGCACCGACAACTCGAGCTCTTCCACACACTTGGCCATATTTGTCAGTACCTTTTGTTTTTTTTCATCTACCTGTGGCTGAACCGGTTCCGGCTCTTCATCAAAATTGATAAAGATCTGCATATGATCCTTAACAATCTTGGCTGCATGAGCTACCGCATCTTCAGGTGTGATACCTCCATTGGTCCACAACTCCATAACCAGGGAATCATAATCCGTCGATTGCCCGACACGAGTATTTTCGATATGGTAGGTGATTTTTTCAATCGGGGAAAAACTGGAGTCTACAGGAATCATCTGTACAGACTCATTTTCAATGTTGTGACGATCAGCTGGAACGTAGCCCCGGCCTTTTCTCACAATCATCTCAATTTCCACCTCAGCACTCTGGTCAATAGTCAAAATAGGTAGATCCGGATTCAGCACTTCTATATCCGGGTCCGCCGTGATGTCTTTGGCGCAAACCGTGCCGGCGCTCGAAGCTTTGATATAAACTCGTTTAGAGTCCGCCTCGCCAGTCAGCTTGAGATTAACCTGTTTGAGATTGAGAATAATTTCCGTAACGTCTTCTACCACTCCTGGAATGGAAGAAAACTCGTGGAAGATTCCCTCAAATTTTACGGCTACAATGGCAGCACCTTCAATGGATGACAACAGCATCCTTCTCAAGGAGTTACCAATTGTTACTCCATAACCGCGCTCGAATGGACCCGCGCTGAGTTTGCCATAATATTCTGACTTGTTTTTCTTATCAAATTCTAATCGCTTAGGTTTAACGATTCCTTGGGCTGTGAACATGAAGCCTCCGACCTCTTGATTAGGGTCTTAACAGTTTTTAATTAGTTTGTTGTGACGATCCAAGCTCAGTTTTAGCGTGAGTAGAGTTCTACAATCAGCTGTTCCTCAATCGGCATGGTTACATGCTCTCTTGTGGGCAAAGCCTGAACAATACCCTGCTTGCTATCTGCATCAAATGACAACCAATCCGGCAAGGTTTTACCCTTAATATTCTCAATAGCATTTTTAACCGGTGCTTTTTTCACTTTGTTGGGGTTCAGAGCAATCGTATCCCCTTGCGCAAGAGAATAGGACGGGATGTCCATCTTTTTCCCGTTAACGGTAAAGTGGCCGTGCCGAACCAACTGGCGAGCCGTGCTTCTGGATGCAGCCAATCCCATCCTGAAAATAACATTATCCATCCGCAATTCTAAGTTTTGCAGAAGGTTTTCACCGGTGATGCCTTTTTTCTTATCCGCAGCAAAAAAGTAATTACGGAATTGCTTCTCCAGAACACCATAAATCCGCTTAACCTTTTGCTTTTCACGAAGCTGTACCCCATACTCCGAGAATTTTTTCCTACCCTGACCATGCTGACCTGGCGGATACGCTCTTTTTTCAATCGCGCACTTTGCCGTCTCGCAACGGGAGCCTTTTAAAAATAATTTTATACCTTCTCGCCGACAAAGTCGACAAACAGAACCTGTATACCTGGCCAAATCCAGTTTCTCCTTTCGGGTTTACGCAATTAAACTCTGCGACGTTTTCTCGGACGGCACCCATTGTGCGGAATCGGAGTCTTGTCACGAATCACAAGAACTTCCATTCCAGCGGCCTGCAAAGATCGTATTGCGGACTCTCGTCCCGACCCAGGGCCTTTAACATGGACTTCCAATTTTTTCATTCCCATTTCACGTGCTTTAACAGCAGCCTTGTCAGCTGCTACCTGCGCAGCAAACGGAGTGCTTTTTCTTGAGCCTTTGAAGCCCTGCGCTCCAGCACTGGACCAGGAAACCACATTCCCAGACATGTCGGAAATGGTTACAATAGTATTATTGAACGTTGCCTGAATATGAGCTACCCCTACCTCCGGCACCGTCTTTTGCTTTTTTTTACCAACTTTTGCTTTTTTATCCATTAAATTACGTCCTTATTTTTTTGCACGTGCGCCCACAGTTTTCTTGGGACCTTTTCGGGTTCTAGCGTTGGTATGTGTCCTTTGCCCCCGGACCGGCAACCCTTTTCGATGGCGAAGCCCTCTGTAGGAGCCAATATCCATCAAACGCTTAATGTTCATAGTGACAGTACGTCTCAAGTCACCTTCCACTTCATGCTCTTTTTCAATAACACTACGGATCCGGGTTACCTCTTCCTCGGTCAGGTCTTTCATTCTGACTTCTTCCCCAACCTGGGCTTTTTTCAGAATGCTCCGGGAGGTGGTTGGACCCACTCCATATATGTAGGTCAAAGCGATTATTGCCTGCTTATCCTTGGGAATGTCTACACCCGATATTCTTGCCACTGCTTCTCCTTTTGGAAGTTAACCCTGTCGTTGCTTATGTTTCGGGTTCTCACAAATAACCCGCACAACACCACGACGGCGAATTACTTTGCATTTCATACAAATTGGCTTGACCGATGCCCTGACTTTCATGGTTCCGTCCTCTTTTATTTATACCGATAGGTGATCCGTCCCCGTGTCAAATCATAAGGAGAAAGCTGCACTTTCACCTTATCGCCGGACAGGATGCGGATAAAATGCATACGCATTTTTCCAGATATATGGGCCAACACTTTATGACCGTTCTCCAGTTCCACCCGAAACATCGCATTCGGCAATGGCTCAAGTATGGTGCCTTCTACTTCTATAGATTCTTCTTTAGACATCCGTCACTTTACCATTTCTAAAACGCGGGAAAAAATTTCTTCTACAGACCCTCTTGCTGTTACTGCTTTCAGATTCCCCTGTTTCTTATAAAATTGCTTTAAAGGGGCAGTTGACTCTTGATACACTTCCAACCGCTTCAAAATCGTTTCTGCATTATCATCCTGTCTCTGGGCCAAGACCCCACCGCAACCGTCACAAATCCCCGAAACTTTTGGGGGACAAGATTCCTCGTGAAACATACCGCCGCAATCCGGACAGGTACTGCGCCGAGATAATCGACTGATCACCTCTTCGGCATTGACCTCAAGATCCACCACCCTGTCGATCACCAAGCCCATTTCGGTCAATGTTTCCGAAAGTTTTTCAGCTTGAACGATGGTTCTGGGAAACCCATCCAAAATAAACCCTTTGTCACAATCGACCTGCTTGATACGTTCCTTTATCAATCCGATCACAACATCGTCAGGAACCAGTTGACCCGCATCCATAAACGAACTGGCCTTAACTCCAAGCTCATTATTATCCTTGACGGCTTGCCTTAAAATATCACCGGTGGATACCTGCGGGATTTGAAATTTTTCTTTCAGCATTTTGGCCTGGGTGCCTTTACCGGCTCCCGGCGGGCCTAAAAGAATCAATCTCATTAATCAGCCTCTTCGGCTTTTCAATCGCCCTTTTTTAACAAAGCCGTCGTAATTTCTCATGACTAAATGGGACTCAATCTGCTGCATGGTATCTAACGAAACACCCACAACAATCAACAGGCTCGTTCCACCAAAATAAAATGGGATGTTAAAGTATTTTATCAAATAATCCGGCAAAATACAGATTAAAGAAAGATACATTGCCCCATAAAACGTGATCCTTGAAAGAATCGTGTCGATATACTCAGAAGTCTTGTGTCCCGGCCTGATTCCCGGCACATATCCCCCATGTTTTTTCATATTGTCTGCCACATCAACCGGGTTGAATATGACAGCCGTATAAAAATAACAAAAGAAGAACACCGCACCAACAAAAATCAAACTGTACACAAAGGTTCCGGGTGTCAACATCGCCGAAACCGATTGCATCCATGGATGACTGATAAATTGCGCTATCGTCGCCGGGAACATAATGATGGATGAGGCAAAAATCGGAGGAATTACTCCCGACGTATTGACCTTCAAAGGCAGATGCGTCGATTGACCACCCATCATTTTCCGACCCACTACCCTCTTGGCATATTGAATCGGTATTCTGCGTTGT
>JAJDBI010000045.1 GCA_029261435.1 Nitrospinaceae bacterium | reverse complement strand
GAACTTGATCCCGGTGCAGTTTCTAACGGCCTTCAGGGTGATGCGATCCAACCCTTTGTCATTCGTGCCAATCAGGGCGATTGTCTTCGCATTAAATTCACCAACCAGCTCGAAGATGAAGATGCAGGTTTTCAGGTGAATGGTTCTGCAATGATCATCAGCTCCACAGGTCAGCCTGACACGGCGGCCACTCCCGGTGCTATTGTGGCAGCCGAAGAGAAACAGGAGTACGAATGGTACATTCCTATTGATGAGCAGGAAGGCGGTCACATGATTCAGAATCATGCGGGTCGTGATCCTTCATCTCTGGGTTTGATCGGTACCATGATTGTTGAACCAAAAGGTTCAATTTATCTGGACCCTTGGACCGGTGGCGAGTTAAGAAGCGGCTGGATGGCCATGATCGCCAATGACGACGCTCGTGACTTCCGTGAATTTACTTTGATGTATCACGAGGTCGGTGATGAATCTTTCCGTCCTCTTAATCGTCATGGTGAAATGATTCCTCAGCGTGACCCACAGACGGATGCATACCGTCCTTCTGCTCGCGCAATGAACTTCCGCTCTGAGCCTTTTGGTATTAACAACCTGGCTCAACAGGAAAAGAAGTTTCATTTTGAAGATGAATCTCTAGCTTACAGCTCCTATACCTTCGGTGATGCTCCGACCACGATCCCTCGTTCTTATCTGGGTGACCCGGCGAAATTCCGTTTGGTACATGGTGGTGGTGAAGTGTTCCACTCACATCATCCACATGGTGGAACCATTCGCTGGACCCGTTCTCCGCAGCGGGAAGTACAACTTAAGAACCTGACTCAAGCTGCTTATGATGGTCCGGTTAAGTACCCAGTTGTTCGTACCACGACTGACCGGGTTGACGTGGAAGTTATTGGGCCGTCCGAGGTTGTTGATCTTGAGACCGAGTGCGGATCTGGACTTTGTCAGCGTCTTGCTGGCGACTTCCTGTTCCATTGCCACGTTGCACATCACTATGTAGCCGGTATGTGGGGCTATTGGAGAGTATACAACGTTCTACAGGATGGTAACTATCCGACGGGTAGTACTGATGTCATGCGTCCTTTGAAAGAGCTTCCTGATCGTGCGGGACGCATTCCTCATGGACAGACTTCAGATAAGTTGGTCAATACCACTGTAGACTGGTTTGGCAAGAAGTTTAAAATCATAGGTAAAGGTAAAAGCGACTGGACAAAAGAAGTTCCGGTTGTCAACATCAAGGATTGGGTTAAGTATATGCTTCCGCCCAAAGGCCAGCCTGGTCACCATGATGATCCGATCAAACAGATTAAAGCGTATGACGGGTCAGTATGGGATTATGCATGGAAAGGCAATCAAGCATTGTCTGAGCGGGAAACGGTTATTAAATGGCCGAAATACAAATCCCCACATCCTGGCAAACGCCATCCGTTAATGTTTGATCTGCACGGTAAACTGGCGTGGCCTCATATGAATCCGCATTTTGGTAAGCGTGTTCCTTTCGCTCGCCATCATGGTGGTGCTCCCTGGTTGGAGCCTTTCCACATCAAACCGGATTCAGATATCATTACCAAAACGGAATCCGGTAGCGGACGCTCTGGACCGAATGTTGAAAGTAGTGCTCCAGCCAAACCGGGTGAGCAGGGACGTTGGAGTCTTTGTCCTCCAGGTGCAGGACGTAAGCAGTACAACCTGCATTTCATCAATACTCCGATTGAGCTTTCTGGTGCGGTCGGGAGTACTCCGCCAATCATCGATAAATATGGTCTGATTTATGTTATCGATGAGGATATGGCGGCTGTTAAGGCAGATCCTAAAAAAGCCATTCCGTTGGTCATTCGTGCCAACGTGTATGACTGTGTAGATGTTCTGCTTTCGAGCGAATGGGATGATGATGATTTTACTAATTTTCAGATGTCTAAAATCAACATCCATCCGCATTTCTTTCAGTTCGACAATCAGGCTTCAGACGGCGTAATTTCAGGTTTCTCTTACGATCAGTCTATGAGGTCTTACACGCAGTTCACTAAGAAGATGAAAGATGGGCATCATGTGAGCATGCCGATCCCGATGAACGCCAAGTTGTTGAAGGCGACGAAACCGGGTGATCGCACGGTCGAGATCCAGATGGCGGAACATTCGCCCACCTACCACGTTGGAGCTGACATCATTGTTGGTATTGAAGTTCCAAATGGCAAGGATGCACGCTGGATCGAAAGCATTATGCCTGATCCAAATAAAGGCCCGTCCAAAGACGGCAAATACACCATCAAGTTTAACGAAGGCATGACCCACGCTCACAAAGCAGGGCAGATTGTCACTACCGAATACGTTCGGTATCGTTGGTGGGTAGATGCTGATGTTGGACTGGTATTCTGGCATGACCATGCGTTCGGTGCTACCACGTGGCCGCACGGTGGAATCGGATCTACCATCGTTGAGCCTTGGGGCTCCACGTATCATGATCCTCAAACTGGTGAGCTGATTCGCAGTGGCCCGGTTGCTGATATTCATGGAACAGAGCCTTTCGCGTATGCCCGTAACGGTAGCTTCCGCGAATTAGTGGTTCAGGTTCATGATACGGTGCCGCACACTGCACAGTTGGTGACTGAGGGGAATCCTCCTGGACTGTCGCGTGAAAACGCGATTGCTGCTGGGCAGTCGATTTCTTTCCAGATGCCTTCTGACATGCTGGACGTTGCTTTCCCTTACCTCAATGGTGGAACACACACCACGGGTGGTGGATTCAACTTCCGCGCGGCTTCATTGTCTTCTCGTTTGAAGTCAAACCCAGATGCTTCACAACTGTTCAGCAGCAAGGTGCATGGAGATCCTTCAACACCTATGCTCAGAGCATATGTGGGTGACAATATTGTTTTCCGTCTCCTGCATGGAATGATGAATGAAACCCACACCTTTGTTGTTTCTGGTCATGGTTACCGCCCTGAGCGGTACGATCGAGATTCACGGGTGACCAACGCTCTGCATGTTGGTATCGCTGAACGCTATGACCTGGCAACCACTGCTGGTGGGTATCAGGGAATGGCTGGAGACTACATCTATTACGATGGTAGAACCTCCAAGCTGTCTGAAGGTGAGTGGGGTATTATCCGAGTGCACGACAAAGCCCAGAAGGACCTGAAAGTTCTTCCGGGTAACGAGAACTTCGCTAAGAAAGTGCGAAAAACTCTTTGTCCGAAAGGTGCTCCGGTTAAGAGCTTTAGTGTTGTAGCAATTAACAAGGCACTGCAGTTCAACGCCAACACTGAAGAGGAGATTGAAGTAGACTTTGAGCGTAAACTTCTTCTCGCCAATGCGCAGGGCAAAATTTTTGCATTGGAAGGGGAAGTCAAGCAGGCGGCATCAGATGGGCGTATGCCTCATCCGTTGACCCTGCGTGCCAATATCGGCGATTGTGTCAAAGTTAAACTGACCAACCGCATGAAAAAAGGCAACGCTTCTTTACATGCAAACAACATTGCGTTCGATCCTCTGGATTCAC
>JAJDBI010000044.1 GCA_029261435.1 Nitrospinaceae bacterium | reverse complement strand
GGCGCCAGCCAGAACATCGCGGTAGGCCATCTCATTAATAAAGTGAACTCCTTCGGCATTGACCACCTGGGCTCCTATTGACCGTATCGCCTCAGTCACCAGCTGCCCCACCAGAGCTTCAGGATAACAAGCCCCTGAAGGATGATACTGATAACTGTCAAGATCGACAAGGCGGCACCCCTGCCTGTAGGCAAGCACCAAACCATCGCCGGTAGCTCCAACATGGTTGCTGGTGGGGAATCCTTGCAGACGAATCTGTCCACTGCCACCGGTAGCCATAATCACCGCCCGAGCAGAAACACAAATAGGTCGCCCTGCTTTGCGGTCAAACAAAACAGCACCGGTCACCCGACCGTTGCCGTCATCAACAAGCTCCATAGCAACATGCTCTTCCAGCAATTGAGTCTCGGTCAGGCGCACCGCATCTTTCAAAACTCGCATGATCTCCAGTCCCGTGAAGTCCCTGCAAGCCAATACGCGCGGCACCGAAGTCCCACCTCCTCCGCGTAAACGGAATCGGCCATCTTCATTCTGATCGAACAAACAACCAAGTTGGCTGAGCCAGCGAATGCTTTCCGGGCCTTGTTCACAAAGAATCCGTAACAGATCAGGATCATTCTCACCGTGCCCTCCAACCAGAGTATCGGCAAAATGTCGCCTTGGCGAGTCATCAGGACTGAGCGCAGACTGGATGCCTCCTTCCGCCATCACTGTATTGGAATCGCCCAGCCTGAGTTTAGTGGCCAGGTGAACGGTGAGTCCCGATCCTTCCAGAGTAAGGGCCGCAGCGGCTCCAGCTCCACCTCCTCCCAAAATCAAAACATCCGTTTCTATTTCTGGGTTTGGGACGTAGTCCGAATCAATCGGGCTATCTCCCTCTAATAGCTGAGCAAGCTCTAAAGGGAACTTCTGATCTCCAGCATTTCGGCCAACAGTCACCTGTCGTTCATGACCCAGGTAATCGGGATGGTATTGTTTAAGGAGCGCATCTGCCTCGGCTGAATCAGGCAAAGGTGCAGGCTGATTGAGCCGGACCGGGCGCGAACTTTCAAGTTTTTCCAAAGACTCTTTAGCCCATTCCATCATGTCTCGATCCTCCCTGACTGACGAAACTGTCGAGCTTTATCCAGCCTCTTTTCCCGGTTTTCATCAAATAAGTATTGCCACTCTTGTTCAGCATTATCTTCATTTTTTTCTATCGCCGTTTCCCGGCTCATTCCCAGAGAGCGACGCAACCAGAGTCCCATATTATGCGGCTTCACTTTATCCTCACACACGAACCTGCATAACCCACAATGGATGCAAGTCGTAAAATCTTCCGCCACAGTTTGAAACTCGCCCTTTTGCATGCGCAAAACCGAATCCATCACCGGGATTGACATGGGACAGGCTGAAGTGCAGCTTCCGCATTTTGTGCATCGGTTGAGAGTCGGAAACGCCGATTGGAGATGAGAAAGCTCAGGTTGAGCCACCGGCATCACAGGAGTATCGGCGTCAACAGGACAGGGAAAGATTTCCATTCCAGCTTCCACAGGTTTCATACAAGCCAGTTCCGTCCCCCCCGGCCTGCCATCAGAATAACGCAAAGTAACCGTGCAGGCCCCACAGACCCCGCCAGCGCAACCGGTTTTGACACTTTCGGCCATTCCCACCGCCCAAAGAGCATGCACCAGTGTTTCTCCGACCCTGGCCTGTATCGTTTCACCTGAGATTTTTATTTCTACCGTTTTCTCGGTCATAAGTTCATACGAAGTTGAGAGAAGTTCATAGATTATGTTAAATTACCCACAGTTTATAATATTTTTGAAATGAGGAAAGAATATGTCCGGTCATTCCAAGTGGTCCAGTATAAAACATAAAAAGGGCGCGGCCGATGCCAAACGTGGAAAAATTTTCACCAAGATCATTAAGGAAATCACCGTAGCCGCACGCATTGGAGGTGGAGATCCGGATGGCAACCCTCGTCTAAGAACTGCAATCATGGGTGCCAAAAGCAATAATATGCCAGTGGATAACATCACCCGCGCCATTAAAAAAGGCACCGGCGAGTTGGAAGGCATACAATATGAAGAGCACACCTATGAAGGATACGGTCCCGGTGGGGCGGCCATCTTTCTGGAAGCAATGACGGACAACAAAAACCGCACTGTTAGCGAAATTCGCGCCGCTCTCGGGAAAGCAGGTGGAAACCTGGGGGAAAACGGCTGCGTCGGATGGATGTTTGAACAAAAAGGACTCATCACCGTCAAGACCGAAGCAAAAAGCGAAGACGACTTGATGGAACTGGCTATTGATGCCGGTGCCGACGATCTTCAGACTGTCGATGAGCATTATGAAATCACCACTGCAGTTGAACATTTCGAGGCTGTTCGTAAAGCTCTCGAAGATGCGGGTGTACCCATGGAACTGGCCGAAATCACACGCATTCCACAAAACACCGTTTCTATTGATGAGAAAAAAGGTAAAGCACTTCTCAAACTGATGGATATTCTGGAAGACCACGACGACATCCAAAAAGCCTATTCCAATTTCGATATCTCGGATGAAGTTATGGCTGCAATCATGGAAAACAGCTAAAATTCCAACCGTCGAGATCAGTAAAACCTGGCTTGGCAAAAAAAGTTCGAACCCGAATCAAATGCCCGTCATTAGTAAACGCGGGTAGCCCATCCAAATAGTTAACCCTTTCACCAAGGTTGAAAAAAATGCGCGTCATGGGAATTGATCCTGGGAGTAACTGCACCGGATTCGGCATCGTCGAAGAAATCAAAAATGACCTGCATGCCGTCCACTGGAGCAGTGTGCGCACTTCGCCAAAACACTCCTTTCCCCAACGGCTCAAACTCATTTATGATGAACTGATTCTGGCTATGAAAAAATTCCAACCTGATGTAGTGGCGGTGGAAGACCTTTTCTACGCCACCAATGTAAAGACCGTCATAAAACTGGGACAAACTCGGGGTGTCACCCTGCTGGCCGCAATAAACTGTGGCATTGAACTTGCCGAATACAGTCCACTGGAAATCAAACAATCGGTAGTCGGTTATGGACGTGCTGACAAAAACCAGGTGTGCGATATGGTCACAACTCTGCTGCGACTCAAGGAAAAACCCGAACCGTTTGACGCCTCTGATGCGCTCGCTGTCGCCATTTGCCATATACATCACGCTGGACTACAACAGAAAATCAAACAGGCCCAGAGATAAAAATATATGATCGCCCACCTTAAAGGACAACTGACTTACAAGTCTCCCGAATACACCATCGTCGATGTCAACGGAGTGGGGTATCAGGTGTTCACACCTCTATCAACCTATTATGCCCTGCCCGGTTCAGGTCAGACAGTTTCACTCAGGATACACACTCGTGTACGGGAAGATGAACTCAAGCTCTTCGGCTTTTTGACAGAAGAGGAACAAGCTATTTTCCAAAAACTCATCACCATCAACAAGGTCGGACCTAAACTAGCTCTTGGCATCTTGTCTGGCATGTCCCCAGCGGATTTATTGTCCGCAGTGATGAACAATGACTCCGCCAAGCTGAGCACAATCCCCGGTGTCGGCAAAAAAACTGCCGAACGCCTGACGATGGAAATGAAAGACAAGTTGACCGACATGGCGCTGACAATGGAACATCAGCCTGACTCCGTTCCCTCGCAAGGCTTTTTTGACGATGCGCTTTCGGCACTTCTCAATCTTGGCTATAAAAAACCGGAAGCGGAAAAAGCTCTAAAAGCAATCTACAATCAGAATGGCACAGATGCCAGCCTGGAAGAACTCATTAAAGAAAGTTTGAATATTTTATAGGCGGGTCTCACCCGCAGGAAAAATCAATGGAAGATGACAGACTCATAAATTCAGAACTCGATAACGAAGAAGTCCACTTCGATAACAGTCTCCGACCCGGCCAACTTATAGAATATGTGGGGCAGGAAAAGATCAAGGAAAACCTCAATATTTTTATCGCTGCCGCTAAAATGCGCGATGAATCTCTTGACCATGTACTTTTTTATGGTCCACCCGGACTGGGTAAAACCACGCTCGCAAACATCATTGCATCAGAAATGGATGCAAATATCAAAAGCACGTCCGGTCCAGTCATTGAAAAGTCTGGTGACCTTGCTGCGCTTCTCACAAATCTGAAAAAAGGAGATGTCCTGTTCATCGATGAGATCCACCGGCTCTCCAACATCATCGAAGAGATTCTCTACTCGGCCATGGAAGACTATAAACTGGATATCATGATTGGTCAGGGTCCAAGTGCCCGTTCCATCAAGCTGGAATTGCCACCCTTCACTCTGGTTGGAGCTACTACAAGAGCGGGACTTCTCACCTCTCCCTTGCGCGATCGGTTCGGAGTTGTACATCGGCTCGACTATTACAGCGAGAAGGAACTGGAAATTATTCTCACACGGTCTGCCGGAATTCTTGAAATCGCCATCGTCCCCGATGGAGCCAATGAAATCGCGCGCCGGTCTCGTGGTACACCAAGAATCGCCAACCGCCTGTTAAGACGTGTCCGCGACTATGCTCAGGTGAAAGCCGATGGCGTTATCACCCGCAATGTCGCCGCCAGTGCTCTCGAAATGATGGAAGTAGACGGTAAAGGGTTGGACAAGATGGACCACAAGCTTTTACTGGCAATGATCGAGAAATACTCCGGTGGTCCGGTCGGCATCGAAAGTCTGGCCGCATCCATCAGCGAAGAAAAAGACACCATCGAAGATGTGCTCGAGCCCTATCTCATCCAAACTGGATTCATCCAACGCACCCCGCGTGGACGCGTCGCCACCCCCATGGCCTATAAACATTTCAACAAACTCCCTCCCAGCCAAGGTAATCAGGATAATTTGTTTTAGAACTTCAGCTCTATAGAGCATCCTTTCCAAGTCCCCCAAAAACATTGAAATATCGGCATAAACAATATCAACCAATAATATATTCGGAACTACAAATTGACAATCCTCTCATAAATGCCTATAAAATAGATTCCGACCAGAATTCTCAAACTAATAAAATGAATTTCCGATATTTTTAGATAAATATTAGGTACTTGAATTTTGAAATTCTATAAAGAAGCTGTCTTCAGGAGCCCAAACTTGAATCCACTAATTACCGACAAGTGGTCGCTCATTTGCTTGATTTCTTTATTCGCCTGGCTCACCTACCCTCCTTTTTTGACTTACGCCAATCAAGACTCTCAACAATTAAAAATTCAAACTGAGAACCAGAAAATCCATATTCACGCCAAAGACTACCCCCTGGGAAAGCTTATACAATCCATTCACGATAAAACCGGAATTCAAATCAAGATTCCTGCCCCCCTTTACTCTGTACTTGTTAATACC
>JAJDBI010000043.1 GCA_029261435.1 Nitrospinaceae bacterium | reverse complement strand
GAGAAAAACTGGGGTGTTGGTGGCCCTTATGGATTGAGCACTAACAGTTTCACGACAGCCATGGGTCGAGGTGCGGCTAGTATGGTTGATCGTTTATCTAATGGGCTGGATCATTTAGGCAGGCAGGCAAAAATTCAGAGTATTAGCTTTCAGGAACTGGATGATTTCTTTAAGAATCAAAAATCTTTTCTTTCTTCAACTCCTTCAATCTGGCCGACTCGTGGTTGGGTGACTTCCAGCTTTGGGTTCAGAAAATCCCCCTTTACAGGCTTAAGGGAGAAACATGAAGGCTGGGATATTGCGGCTCGAAACGGGGCTCCGGTTCGTGCTACGGCAGATGGTGTGGTTGTGGTTGAAGGAAGAGAATATGGTTATGGCAATCTGGTTGAGATAGACCATGGTTATGGCATTGTCACTCGTTATGGCCATAACTCGAAACATCTGGTTAAAGTGGGAGACCGTGTCAAGCGTGGGCATGTAGTTTCGCTGGTTGGAAATACCGGGCGGAGCACTGGGCCTCATCTCCATTATGAAGTATTGCTCAACGGTGTGCCGGTCAGTCCCAAGAACTATATTTTAGAAGATTAGGTTGTCCTTCGGCGGTTATTGAATCGCCATCACCTTTTCCCCCCGATATCCAGAAATTTTCTGTAGGCATCCTTAATGAGCAATGGTTTGGCCTCGTTGGCAAAGGTCCGAGATGCTCTGTATAATTTTAAAACTTCAAGCTGTAATTTAACCCGGGATTTGAGATGGTATTTGGTTTAATCAAAAAACTTGTTGGTACTCGTAATGACCGCGAGATTAAGCGGATTCAAGGTTATGTGGATGCCGTGAATGCGTTAGAGGAGGATATCAAGGCACTCTCTGATGATCAGCTTATAGCCAAAACACCCGAATTGCGAGACAAGCTGGCCAATGGCGCTACCTTAGACGAAATTCTACCTGAAGCATTTGCTGTTGTCCGCGAAGCTAGTGTGAGGACGCTTGGAATGCGTCATTTTGATGTGCAGATTATAGGCGGAGTGGTTCTGCATGAAGGAAAAATAGCAGAAATGAAAACGGGTGAAGGTAAAACCCTTATGGCCACCTTGCCAGTTTACTTGAATGCTTTGTCTGGAAAAGGCGTGCATGTCGTGACGGTTAATGACTACTTGGCCACCCGTGACAGCGAGTGGATGGGGAAGGTCTACAAGTTTTTAGGTTTGTCCGTGGGCATGATCTATCACGATATTCCTGAAGAGGATAGAAAAGCGGCTTATGCCGCAGATGTGCTTTATGGCACCAATAATGAGTTCGGGTTCGATTTTCTCCGCGACAATATGAAGTTCTCGCAAGATCAAATGGTTCAGCGCGAATTGAACTTTGCCATTGTGGATGAAGTGGACAGCATTTTGATTGATGAGGCTCGAACTCCTTTGATCATTTCCGGGCCGGCGGAGGAATCCACTGATAAGTATTATAAGGTGAATCAGCTTGTTCCTCAGTTGAAAAAGGAAGAACATTACCTGGTTGATGAAAAAGCTAAGACTGCCGCCTTGACGGATGAGGGCATTGTCCTCATGGAAAAATTGTTGGGTATGGACAACCTGTACGACCCGAATAATATTGAAACACTTCATTGTCTTAACCAGGCGGTTAAAGCACATGGACTATTCAAAAACGAAGTGGATTACGTGGTCAATGATGGAGAAGTTGTTATCATTGACGAATTCACTGGCCGCATGATGTCGGGGAGGAGATACAGTGATGGGTTGCATCAGGCTTTGGAGGCGAAAGAGGGAGTAAAGATTGAAAACGAAAACCAGACTCTCGCTAGCATCACTTTCCAAAACTATTTTCGAATGTATGAAAAACTGGGTGGCATGACGGGAACCGCAGATACCGAGGCTGAAGAATTCAGTTCAATTTATAAACTCGAAGTTGTTGTCGTTCCAACTAATCAGCCCATGATTCGGGAAGATTATCCTGACGTGATTTTCAGAACAGAAATGGAAAAATTTGATGCAGCCATCGAAGAGATTAAAGAGTTAAATGAGATCAAGAGGCCTGTTTTAGTGGGTACGATATCCATCGAAAGATCAGAACTTTTGAGCAGAAACCTGAAAAAGGCCGGTATTAAACACAGTGTTTTGAATGCCAAGCATCATGAGCAAGAAGCCGAAATCATTTCACAGGCGGGACAACCTGGAGCCGTTACTATTGCAACGAATATGGCTGGACGAGGTACGGATATTGTTTTGGGTGAGGGCATTCCTGAGTTGGGTGGTCTCCATATTCTCGGTACTGAACGGCATGAAAGTCGTCGTATCGATAATCAGTTGAGAGGGCGTTCAGGAAGGCAGGGTGACAATGGGTCTTCCCGTTTCTATCTCAGTCTTGAAGATGATTTACTGCGTATTTTTGGGTCCGATAAAATTTCTCCTTTGATGGCCCGGTTGGGGATGGAAGATGGGCAACCCATTGAGCATTCCATGGTTTCGAAAGCGGTTGCTAACGCACAGAGAAAAGTAGAAGCACACAACTTTGATATACGTAAACATCTTCTGGAATATGATGATGTTATGAATCGTCAAAGAGAAGTGCTTTACGCCTTGCGCCGTGAAATTATAAACACGGAAAAGGGGAAAGATCTTCTATTGGATATGGCCGAAGAGGTGGTGGATGAAGCTCTGGATGATATTGCCCATGAAAAAATATACCCAGAAGAATGGGATATTGAAGGTTTGAATGAGTTACTGGAAAGGCAGTTTGGTGTTCACATTGAAAAGCCTGGTGAACATGAGTTGCTTCTTCAGGGAAAGACAACGCTGGAGTTGGAGCACTGTAATAGAGAGAAGCTTCATGATGCTGTCATGGCAGCAGTGACCCAAGCCTACGAAGTAAAGGAAGAGGGCGTTGAGCCTGAGTTCATGCGGCACGTTGAAAAAGTCATCATGCTGCAGATACTGGATTCGCTCTGGAAAGATCATCTGCTAGGCATGGATCATCTCAAAGAAGGAATTGGTTTGCGAGGTTATGCTCAGAAAAACCCTCTGACAGAATATAAGAAAGAAGGCTTTGACCTGTTCAGTAACATGATGGCACGCATTAAAGAAGAGACCACGGAATACTTGTTTAAAGTTCAGGTCAATCAGGAAGTGGAAGTGCCGGAGGAATTGGCCAGCAAACCCCAGAAGGTTGTGGAGCACCGGGGAAACTCGGACCCTTTAGAAAAACCGGTAACGGTTCGGCGCGATGAAGATAAGGTTGGTCGGAACGACCCTTGTCCCTGTGGGAGTGGTAAGAAATACAAAAAATGCCACGGCCAGTAACGCTACTGCTATAGGTTCTCAGCAGCTTCCTGGCACTCGATGCATAAAGAGGTCAACGGCATAATTTGCAGGCGCTTCAGAGTGATCTTCTTTTCGCAGGATTCACATTCCCCATAACTACCGTTGTTTATCCTGAATAAGGTTTCTTCAATTAACTTTAGCTCATTGCGGTCCCGGCTGGTTAATTGAAAAATCATTTCTCTTCCCTCAAGACTTGAGGCAAGGTCGATTTCGTTGCTAAATGTTAAATCCCCAGCATCACGCTCGACCGACTGCGAAGCCTGAATCATTTTTAGTAACTCAGCCCGATTGACAATTAGTCGCTCGCGGATTTTAAGAACCGCAGGGTCTAATTGAGGATGCTCCTGTTTTACCAGACGCAACTTACCCGGCTTGTTACTGGTTTTTTTTGAGGTTTTGGTCTTCTTTTTAACTGCTTTGGTTTTTGCGGGTGAAACCTTGGCTTTTTTCACCTTTGCTTTAACTGCTTTTTTTACAGCTGGAGCTTTGGCTTTCTTCTTTGGAGATGCTTTTTTTGCCGCAGTTTTCTTAGCAACCTTTTTCTTAACGGCTTTTTTTGCAGGTTTTGCGGTTTTCTTGGTGGCAACCTTCTTTTTGCTCGCTACCTTTTTTTTAGCCTGGACCTTCTTTTTAGGTGCAACTTTCTTCTTTGCAGAAGTCTTCTTAACGACTTTTTTTGCTGCCTTTTTTTTCGTTGCCATGCCGAATCTCCTATATTGAAGGGAACTCTTATGGTGAATTCATTCGGGAGGGTAACTCAAAAACCTTTGTATCTTATCCATGGCTGGATAAAAATTCCTTGAACCTTAGCATTTGGGTAAATAAAGTACAACATTTTATTTGCCCAGATGGAATAAAAACGAAAAATTAATGGGAAAGCCAAGGCAGTTGTTATTCCGATTCATAGTCTACAACGATAGATGCGGAGCAGAGTGAGCGCATTTTGTCTACAACAGGTAAATGATTTTTATGGCCGGCATATGTCTTTAACCCTTCGTGGTCATCAAAATGAGCTGTAAGGACGATATCGTAGCTCCTTTCAGAGCCTAGGAAATCTTTTCCCAACTCTAGAAACCTCAAGGTTTCAATATTTCCTCTGAGGCTGCTGAGGGCCGTCATAGCCTGATCCAGGTTTTCCTGATTCTTTTCTGCCAGTTTAAACATAACAATGTGCTTGACCATTAATTGTTCCCTCCAGTAGGTTGTTTTATTATTTTGTTATTCTCCCTCTTTATGAGGGGTTTGGCGCAGCGGGTGAGTTGCTCTGTTTGTGGTATAGTGCCTGTTTTCATTTTATGAGTATAATTTTCATATGTCTTGGTGGATGGGTGCAGGTTTGGGTTTTTTACGTGGCGGTCCTTTAGGTGCTGTTATCGGAGGGACTATTGAACATTTTTTGGGTAAAAAACTCCAGAAAAAACTGCAGGAAAGTTTACCCGGCATCACCAGGCAGGGCGAATTCATAACAAGTCTGGTCGTCATTCTAACGCGTGTGGCCAGAGAGTCGGGAGCTTTGACTCCGAAACAAGTGGCCGTTATCCATAATTTTTTTATGAAGAATCTGGGCTATGGTTCTTCAGACTTAAAGTCCCTTGATCGCTTGATCAGGGAAGTCGAGTCCAAAAAACCGGATATTGATCGGTTTGTGAAGGAGTATAAAGAATCCTGCCGGAATAACTACAACCTTTTACTTCTTGCACTATGTTACCAGATTACTTTGGTTGGGAATAATTTAGGTGTAGAACCTCAATCTCTGATAAAAAAAATTGGATTAGAGTTGGGGTTAACCTACGACCAGCATAACGAAATCAGAGCGAAGTATTCACTCGAACCTTTTAAAACACCTTTCCATATATTGGAGCTTTCATCCGATGCTTCTAATGATGAAATCAAGAAAGCCTATCGCAAACTAGCCAGTCAGTGCCATCCTGATCGGGTTGCCATGGAGGATGAAAATACGGTTCATGAGGCCCATTTGAAATTTCTTGAGGTCCAATCAGCTTATCAGGAGTTGGAAAAGGTTAGGAAGTTTTAAGAATCCCGGGTTTTCTCTTCAGTGTTGGTTTCCTGCGGTGGTTCCAGTTTCCGGATAATCAGGGATTGAATTTTTCGTTTACTGGCTTCTTTAACCGTTAGTCGATAGGAGCCTACCAGAAGCTGGTCACCGGAGTTAGGGATTCTTTCCAGTCGGTCAATGGCCAAGCCGGCAAGAGTCTCAAAATCTCCACTTGGGAGATCCCAGCTGAGAGCGTCGTTGAGAACGCTTATTTCTGTGCTGCCATCCACCAGATATCCCCCATCCGCATAGGTTTCGTAGGTTTTCTCGGGTCTGTCGTATTCATCTTCAATTTCACCGACAATTTTTTCCAGCAGATCTTCAATTGTTATCAAACCGATACATCCACCATATTCATCCACCACGATGGCAATATGCAAGCCTCTTTGCTGAAGTTCTTTGAGAAGGTCATCAACTTTTTTGCTTGGAGGAATATAGTATGCCGGACGGATGAGGTTGGTGATGGGAGTGCGGTCAACCGGCTGGTCCAATAGATCGAAAGTGTTTAAAATTCCAATAAGGTTATACATCCTCTCATGGAAAACGGGCACACGTGAGAAACCCGAATCATTGGCAACATCATGAGCTTCCGCCACCGTAGCGGTATCTTTTATGGCGCTCATTTGAATGAGAGGAACCATGCAATGCTCCGCCCGAAGCTCTCCAAAATTGAAAATGTTATGAATGATTTTCTTTTCAGTTGCTCCTAAGTCCACAGTCTGAGATTCCAGGCTCAACACTCCTCGAAGCTGATCTCGACTAAAGGTTTTATGCTCCACAGTAGAGGCCAACTGAACACTGTCAGTGAACTTTGCGGATGTTTTTGACAGCCATGAAGTGAATGGAGAAAGAATTTTATAGAAAAAAATCAGCGGATAAATCATGAACAGCATCACGGAATCAGCACGATGCTGAAAAATAATTTTTGGGATAATTTCTCCTACAAAAAATATCAAAGGAGAAATAATCATCATAGCCATCCATTCCCCGGAATCCCCAAAGTGTGTGACCATGAATGCGGT
>JAJDBI010000042.1 GCA_029261435.1 Nitrospinaceae bacterium | reverse complement strand
CTGGATGAGCTCAAGCATATTCGTATTCAGGAAGCTCTCAAGCAACTGCATGAAATGCAGACTCGCGCTTTGAAGGAAAAAATTCTCGATAAGCTTGCAGAAAAGCATCCGGGCTCGGTTGCGGAGCAGGCCCCAAAGGTGACGCAAGCAGAAATCAAGCAGTTCTATGACAGCAACCCTGGCATCAAGGAGCTGGGAAACCTTTCACAGGTGAGTGGTGAAATTCGCGACTACCTGGAAAAAAGTTTTCAGCAGGTTCATATCGAGCGGCAGTATCAGAATGCGGTCAAAAAGGGCTGGGTGAAGGTTTATTTAACACCCCCCAATGACTTTCGTTTGGTGGCTGGGCTCGGTACAGCCATGGTGTGGGCGGAGGAAAAAGCTCCCTCAACCAGGCGGGTTTTTGTGTTGGAGTACTCAGATTTCCAATGTCCGTTTTGCAAGCGGGTACAAACCACTTTGGCAAAGGTTAGAAAGAAATACTCCAGCGAAGTTCAGTTTGGCTACCGCCATTTCCCTTTACCCTTTCATAAAGAAGCTCAAGGGCTTGCCCAGGCGGTCGAATGTGCCCGGGATCAAAATAAGTTTTGGCAGCTTCAAGACCTTTTCTATAAAAATATTTCCAACTCCGCAAGTGACAAGGAAGTTTTGGATCTGGCCAAGCTCGCAGGAGTTGAGAATATTCGGGATTTTGAGTTTTGCTGGCGCAATGGAAAATATGCAGAGCGGGTAAAAAATGATATTCGTGATGGCGCTGAATTGGGAATTCAAGGAACCCCGACTTTTATTTTAGGGGCCTACGATCCAGAAACCCGAACTGTCACCGGTGAAATGTTTTCCGGCGCTGTGTCTGAAGAAAAGTTTGTCCGCGTTATAGAAAAATACCTGTCCTCAACCCGAACCGAAGCTAAGTTGAACCAATAGCTTCTTTGCCATGATCAGAATACTGATTTTTATTCTGGCTGGATTGATTACTCCAGTTCTGGCATTTACAGAACCTTCTCCGTTTTCCAGTCCAAGTGCCTCAACCGGTCCCGGCATAAAATTAAGTTTGATGATGGATAGAGGCCTTGCTTATCCGGGCGATCGTTTCAAGTTATACATGTCTGTCCAAATTGAGGAAGGTTGGCATATTTATTCCCTGCAACCTATGGATGGCAATGAATTGCTGGCAACTCAGATTGTGCTCGAGGACAATATTTTCGAAAGTCACAAATACTGGCAGGAATCTCCAACCCGGCTGATTCAGGACGACGCGCAGCAAAAACTTGTCAAAGGTCATGTCACCACTGCTGAGTTTCACAATAGTTTTCGTGTTCCCGAGGACTCCAGGTCGGGGAACTACTCCATAAAGGGCAAGCTGTTATACCGGGCCTGCGACAATAACCTTTGCACTCTTCCTCAAAGCATTCCTTTTGACAGCCCGGTTCGTGTGGGTGTCAGGAAATAGCAGCGCCAAACTTGGCTGAAAGAATCGCCTTTCCTTATTTAGATACAATAGGATAAACTCCTATTATCGATCATAACGGAAATTAAAAACAGATTCCGAAATCCATGCAAGTCATCACAACACATTTGAATGCAGACTTTGATTGCCTTGCCTCTATGATGGCGGCGAAAAAGCTGTATCCCGAGGCCCATCTGGTTCTTCCGGGGTCCGCAGAGGGTTTGGTTGAAGAGTTTTTGAAAGAGGGGAGCCCTCTTCTTGAGTTCACCCGAATTAAAGATGTTCCTTTAGATCAGGTCAGGCTTTTGGTGGTGGTGGATACCCATGCGCCGGAAAGGATAGGAGTTTTTGCTCCCCTGATGGATGACACGAGCGTGGAAGTTCATATTTATGATCATCACCCGGAGTCGGAAATTAAAGTTGAACAGGCTGTGATCAAAAAAAGAGGGGCTTCCACCACGATTCTCCACGAAATTCTGCTTGAGAAAAATGTGTCTCTCTCTCCGGAAGAATGCACCTTGATGGTTCTTGGCATTTATCAGGATACCCACTCGCTGATCACTGTCTCGACCACTTCAGAAGATTTGATAGCTGCAAGTGATCTGGTTAAACGGGGAGCAGACTTGAGCCGGGTTTCCAGTTTTATGCGGCAAAGATTAAATTCAGAGCAACTTGATATTTTCAATGAACTCGTGTCCAGCCTGGAAAGTCATGTTGTCAACGGAGTTGAGATCACTCTCGTCACCGCATCTTCTGATCATTTTGTCAGAGATCTGGCCTATGTGGTCCAAAACATTGTGGACATGGAAAATCTTGCGTCAGTGTTTGCTCTGGTGAGGTTGGACAAGAGAATCTATTTGATTGCGCGTAGCAGTATCGCAGAAGTTAATGTCGGGGAGATGGCTCAGGTTTTCGGAGGAGGCGGTCATGGTAGTGCAGCGTCTGCCACCATTAAGGAACTCACTCTGGCTCAGGCGAAAGAAAAACTGCTTGGTGAACTGGAACGTCTTGTCCAGCCTTTGAGCCGTATCAAAGATATCATGCATGCCCCGGCTATTGCTGCGGATGTCGACGATACCATTGAGTCTGTTGAAAATAAACTGACCCTTTATAATTTGAACACTCTTCCGATTTTGTCGGGAGATAAGCCAGTAGGACTGATCACCCGGCAGATTGTAGAAAAAGCCATTCACCATGCTATGGGAAAAGACCGCGCCGAAGACATGATGATAAGTCGTTTTGCGGTTACATCGCCAGATGCTTATTTCAAGTCGGTGATCCCTCTGGTGATTGAAGAAAAACAGAAACTCATTCCAGTTGTCGACCCTGAGAATAAGTTGATCGGAGTGGTGAGTCGAGGAGATTTGCTTCGGGTTTTGCATGATGGCCTGGAGCAAGGGGCCAGATCAGTTTCATTTCATGGCCGAGCGGGAACCCAGAAGAGCTTGAAAAGCCTGATCAAGGAGAGGCTGGATAAGGATGTTTTCAAACATCTCGAATGCATTGCTCAAATTGGCGATCGTTTGAACGTGTCAGTTTATGCGGTGGGTGGTTTTGTCCGGGACCTGCTTTTGAATATCCCTAACCAGGACATTGATGTCGTCGTGGAAGGGGAGGGAATTCCTTTTGCATCCTGTCTTGCTGAAGAATTTGGCGGCAGGGTGACCTCTCACGAAAAGTTTGGAACCTCTGTCGTGATTTTTCCCGATGGCTATCGCATAGATGTAGCCACAGCCCGCATGGAATATTATAAGCATCCCGGTGCTTTGCCCACGGTGGAAAGAAGCTCCGTCAAGTCAGACCTTTTTCGTCGTGACTTCACCGTGAATAGCATGGCGGTGAAGCTGACTGGAATCAATGCTTTTTGCCTGATCGATTTTTTCAACGGTGAAAGGGATTTACGAAACAGAGAGATTCATGTCCTGCATAGTTTGAGTTTTATTGAAGACCCTTGCCGGTTATTCAGGGCCATACGATTTGAACAAAGGTTTGGTTTTAAGATGGGTAAGCAGGCTGAAGCCTTTATGCGAAATACCATCAAAAAACGTCTGGTGGATTCTTTAAGCGGAACACGTTTGTTTAACGAGATCAAGCTGCTGCTCAATGAGAAAAGCCCGATGAATTGCATACGCAGGATGCAGGAGCTTAACCTGTTTCAGTTTATTTCGCCAGAAATGTTGCTAGCTCCCAAAGACCTTGAAGTCCTTGAAAGGCTGGAGTCTGTATTCTCCTGGGCAGACAGGGTGATTACCGCTGACAAGCCGGATGTCTGGTATGTCTATTTTCTGGGATTATTTTATTCTTTAAAAGAAGATGTGTTTTTAAAAGCGGCAGATCGTCTGCATCTGCCAACACGCATGAAAAATTCATTGCAGGTGGATAGAATCCACTGCCGTGAAAATTTGGAGCTACTGGTACCCGATAAAGAGTGGGGACCGAAAGAGATTTATCATGCCTTTGCCAACCTTTCGGTTGAGGCGGTGGTATTTTTGATTGCATTATCTTCCACGGACCGACTCAATCAGTATGCGAATATTTATTTTTCGCAGTATCAGGGCAAGGCGGAACCAGCTTTGACGGGGGACGATCTGGTGGAAATGGGAATGGAACCCGGACCGGTTTTTCAGTCTGTTCTCAATGCGCTTCGAGAAGCGCGGGTTATGGGTAGCGTGAGCACCAGGGAAGAAGAAGTTGCTCTGGTTGAAGAGCAGTTTCTGAAGTCCTGAAGATTAAAAACTTCCGGGTGCGGGGAGATTTTGTTGAAACCTTTTAAACATCGAATCGACCAGTTTTTTCTATTAACCCAAAACGGGACGGACATCCCTACTGAAATCAGAGCGGGACTCGCCACCTTTCTGACTGCCTCGTACATCATTTTTGTCCAACCTGCTGTCCTCTCTGAAACCGGAATGGATTTTGGGGCTGTGATGACGGCCACCTGTATTTCTGCTGCTTTGGGATGCATGATAATGGGCCTGTGGGCAAACTACCCGATTGCTCTTGCTCCCGGAATGGGAATCAATTTCTACTTCACCTATACCGTTGTTATCGGCCAGGGAATTCCCTGGGAACAAGCTTTAGGAGCCGTTTTTTGCTCGGGCCTCATTTTAATTGTCCTCACTGTTTTAAGAGTACGTGAGTTTATCTTGAACCTGATTCCCGATTTCCTGAAAAGCGGGATCGCTGCAGGTATTGGGCTGTTCATTGCCTTTATTGGATTTGTCCAGGGCGGGTTGGTTGTAGAAGATCCTGCAACGTTGGTAACACTCGGAAGTCTTAAAAGCCTCCCTGTATTGGTCACCCTTTTGGGTTTGGTCCTGATCTCTGTTCTGCTGTATAGAAAAGTCAAAGGAGCAATTTTAATAGGCATGCTTGTGCTGACTTTACTGGGTCTTCCCTTTGGGCTGGTGAGTTATCATGGATTGGTTTCCCTGCCCCCTGATATGGGACCGACACTCATGAAAATGGATGTTGTGGGAGCACTTGAACTGGGATTGATCACGGTGATTTTTGTTTTCGTTTTTGTGGATCTGTTTGATACAGCAGGTACCCTTGTAGGAGTCAGCCAGCAGGCAGGACTTCTGGAGAATGGAAAATTGCCTCGTGCGACCCGCGCTTTTTTGCCGGATGCCATTGCCACTACCGCAGGAGCCACAATGGGAACCTCAACAGTGGTGTGCTACATAGAAAGCTCAACAGGTGTGGCAGAAGGAGGTCGTACGGGTCTCACTGCTGTTGTGGTCGCAATTTTTTTTTTGCTGGCCCTTTTCTTTTCTCCCGTAGCTGAAATGATCGGAGGGGGCTATACCCCGGAGATCGGGAGGACACTCTATCCTGTTACTGCTCCAGTGCTTATCATTGTTGGTTGTCTCATGGTCTCTAACCTTACCCGGATAGACTGGAGTAAATGGGATGAGGCACTTCCTGCATTTTTGACCTTTGCAGGCATGCCCTTGACCTATAGTATCGCCGATGGTATGGCTTTGGGTTTTATCACTTATCCTCTTACAAAGATCTTTTCCGGTAAGACTTCAGAAGTTCACCCGGTAATGGCAATGATCGCTGTCTTGTTCCTCGTTCGATATATCATGCTCCCCGGTTAAAGTTTGAACGGATGTGCTATAATTACAATATAAATTCTCCCTTTTAACATGTGAAGAGGTAATGGGTCGTGGCAAGTGTTGAATATCTTATCAAGCAGTTTTTGACTCCAGATAAAAAAAGTCTCGATTTGAGCAACCAGCAGATTGGAGATAAGGGAGCTATTAAGTTGTCTGAATCCAAAAGTCTTCGCAAACTGAAAAGACTGATACTGCCTAACAATAATATCAGCGATGAAGGAATTGCCGCGATTGCCAATTCGGAAAAATTCAAGTACCTGACCGATCTGGATATTTACGGCAATGTCATCAGCGATGATGGGGTCAAGGCAATAGCCGAATCACCTCACATGAGTAATCTGAAAAAACTCAGTCTGTATGGCAATCTGGTCGAAGATGAAGGGGCCATTGCGATTGCTGAATCGCAGACACTCTCAAAACTGAAACATTTGTTCATCACCTCAAACCGAATCCGGCGTGAGGGGATCGAATCACTTCAAAAGGCAAAATGCCGCACCCGGCTTTGCCATCTCCATGTGGATGACCTGAAAGATTTCTTTTATGAAGAGGTCACAGATGAAGATGACGAAGATTTGATAAACAGCTGGGAGGAACTCAAGGCCCGAGCCGCCAGGGACGGGGACTCAGAGGATTAATTTTTCCAATGCGAACGTTTCTTTTCCTGCTCTTTCTTTTTCCGGTGAGTTGGGGTGAGCCTCAAATCAGCTTCTCCGAGCCGGTTGATTATGAAAAGCTCTTTGCTGAAAACCTGTCCAGAGGAGGCAAGGTATTAAACCTCTCGGGGAAAAAGATAGGCGATGAAGGACTAAAAATTCTCCTCAAACAGGTTTTCATAAAAAAACTTAAAAAGCTCGATCTGAGATACAACGATATCAGTCCCACCGGAGCCGAAGTTCTGGCTCAAACCCCGCCTCTACCAAAACTCAAAACCCTGATCCTGAAACATAATTTTTTTGCAGATGAAGGCACCACTGCCTTGGCAAACTCTTCCAGTTTTCCCAAGCTTGAGGTGTTGCAGTTGGGGTGGAATGAAGTCCGCGATGCGGGTGCTCTAGCCCTGGCTCATTCGAAAAATTTTCCAAAACTGAAAAAGCTCGACTTAAGAGGGAACTTCCTGGCAGGAAAAACAAAAGAAACGCTTCGTTCTTCTCTGGCTCATCTGAAATCCTTGCGTATATTTCAATCAGAATAATCCAGCCTGAAATCAGAAATTCTCACAAACAAGACTCTAGCAACTGGTGTTCAGTCAATGGTTTGTGGAAGCCTCATTGTAAATGAGATTTGACATTTCTGAATATAAGTGTTTACATTGCGAGCCTTTTTAAATAAATTTAGCTAATGTCTCATTTTAGATTTTTAATCTTATCATTTTTGTTTGTCACCTTTATGGGTCCCTCTGAGGTTTTTGCCAGTATGAAGGGGCATCATCATGGTGGGCACGAGCACGCTCTTGTCTCTCCTTATCATGGTGGGCACGAGCAATCTCTTGTCTCTCCTTTTGATAAGAAGCAAGAAGGCAAATCAGCTCATTGTCTATTGAATAACCACCAGCATAAAGGTGGTTTTTGTCCCCACTCCGTCCAGCCAGCCCGATACGATACAACACATCGGTTTTCTGTGGACTGTGGTGGTAAAACAGACGGGGCAACCCCCTCACATTCTTTTCACAAAGATAATATTGATAATTCCTCTTGTATTGCAGGTTTAAGCAATTTTTCTTTTAAATTGGTCGATGGATTTTTTTCAACCATCCAGCAAGACCTGAATTCGCAAGCCCCTCCCCCAGAAGTTCTTTAATCGCATTTCAAGTTTTTTAATTATTACCCATACATAAATTCCGTTTTTCGGTCTTTTTCTGTTCCTGTTTTTAATTTGAACAGAGGCTTGATTGCTTTTGTTTCCTAATCCCTACGGAAACTATAGTTCAACGGTTTGTGCGTGGATTAAAGAATTGGGTCTGGAGAAGGAGGAAACCACCTTGCATTACCTAACACGCGTACGCGAAGAATTCAGAGTATGTTTTTTCAGTTTGTTTATTTGCCTTGTTTTTGCATTTGCCGCTAATGCGGATGAAAATACTCGGGAGGGCGCCCTGGAAGAATTGGTAATAGCAGCACCCATACCTGAGTTTAAAACAAATATTGGAAAGTATCCGGGGACTCTGACTGTTCCCAATAATTTTGAAGCTAAAAAAATAATTCAAAGAACTCCTGGGGGAGTTTATGTGGTTGGGAGTGAAGTTTTTGAAGATAAATTTAGTCTCAATTTTCAAGATACAGTCAGTCACGTTCCCGGTGTTTTTGCCACTAAACGATTTGCTGAAGAAGTTCGAATTTCTATTCGAGGTTCGGGACTTGAGCGTAGCTTTCATCAGAAAGGTTTAACGGGATTTCAAGACGGTGTGCCTTTCGGTGCGGCAGATGGAAGTGGTGACTTTCAAGAAATCGATACCCTGACTTTACAGCGAATTGAGATCCATAAGGGTGGTAATGCCATGCAATTCGGTTCTACGACGCTTGGTGGATCCATCAATATGATACAGAAAACTGGTCATAGTCATCCGGGCTATCAACTACGTTTTGAAATGGGGTCTGACGATACGTTTCGTGGAAATATGCAATCCGGAAAAATATTTGAAGATGGTTCTGATCTATTTGTGAGTTTGACGGGAGCAACGAGTGACGGGTTTCGGGAGCATGCAGATCAGCAAAATATTAAGTTTAACGCTAACACGGGTATAAAACTTTCAAGTCAGGCTGAAACAAGGTTCTATTTTTCAGCGAATCAAATTGACCTGGAATTACCAGGGTCGGTTACTCAAACTCAGGCCCTTACAGATCCAGAATCTGCCAGAGCCAATGCAATAACTGATGATCAGCGGCGAGATATTATTTCATACCGTCTTTCCAATAAAACAACAGTTGACCTGGGCGATGGACATAAAATGGATGTGGGTGCTTTTATTTTTTACAAGGACCTGTTTCACCCTATCGTTTCATTTGTTGGTGTGATTGATCAGGAAAGTATCAACTATGGGCTCTATACTCAAAACTCAGGGTCTTATGATTTTGGGGAGCACTTAAATCGATATCAATTTGGAGTCACGACCCATTTTGGGGATACGAGTGCAAAACGCTGGTCAAGTAACGGTGGCAAACCAGGAACAATTACTAACAATGCAGATCAAGCTGCACAAAATATAGTTGTTTATGGGGAAAATTCATTTTTTGTAACGCCTAAACTATCTTTTGTTACCAGTCTTCAATACATCTGGGCCAACCGGGATGTGTTCGACAAAAGAACTCCGTCGGACACAGCCAGTTCTGATTACGAATCCATCAACCCTAAAATCGGGTTTCTTTATAAACCCACCGAGAAAACCCAGGTTTTTGCAAATGTTAGCAGAAGCTTTGAGCCTCCTGATTTTTCAAATTTGACTCAGGGTAGTACCGTGGGATTCAGTCAACTTCAAGCACAGGAGGCTTGGACCTATGAAATTGGAACCCGCGGTGAGCGAGGCCCCATAGCGTGGGACATCAGTCTTTATCATGCAGAACTAGAAGATGAGCTGCTTAGGTTTCGAGCGACGGGAGCAGTTACGGACTCTACATTTAATGCGGAGTCCACCGTGCATCAAGGGGCAGAGATTGGTGTGGGTATCCGACTCGGAGAAAACTTATTGTCAAGTGGGGATAGCCTGAAAATGTGGAATGCCTACACCTACAGCAACTTTTATTTTGAAAATGATGTGAATTTCGGTGATAACGAAATCCCGGGTCAACCCGCGCATTTTTATAATGCGGAGGTGCGGTATGACCATAAAGATGAATGGTTTGTTGCAATGAATATGCTTGCTGCCAGCAAAGCGGATACGGATTTTAATAACACAACTACGGTCCCTGGCTACGCAATCATTGGTGCCGGTGCGGGTTATGATGTTAATAAAAATGTCAGCTTGTTCTTCGAGGGTCGAAATTTACTGAATAAAAAGTATATTTCTAATTTTGCTGCTTCGGCTACCACTACTGGTACAAGTAATGATTTTTATGCGGGTGATTTGAGACGTTTTTTTGGTGGCGTGCGAATCACCTTCGATTAAAGAAGATGTGCTTGATTCCTCCTAACAAGCTCATATATCGATATCTGGTCCCTTGTTACGTTCAAAAGTGGGATCAGATATCGACCTTCTTTCCTAGGTCTAGGGGAAGGTAGGACTTATGTTGACTGTGAAAATTATAAGCAGAAATATTGGTGGTATGTTGCTACTTTTAATGGCTTCATATTTCCAAATTAATCAGAGTTTAGTATTCGCTGGTGATTTAGAAAAAGGAAATAATAAAAAACCTTCTAATAACGAGGCATGGGTAACTTGGGAGTCCAAACCTGAAGAGGTTGATAAAGGGAATGGATTGCAATTACTTTTGTCGGCATCTGAAGGTATGAGCTTTATTTATGCGGCTAGGAAAAGCGGGAAAGGGCAAGACCTTTATTATACAAGTTCACATAATACCGGAGACACTTTTTCCAAGCCATACCGCGTAAATGATACAGAAGGAGAAGTCAGCTCACATGGAGAAAATGGTCCCTTGCTAAAACAAGGACCTGGCATAGCAAAATATGCTGTTTGGTCAGGGGGCAATGACCTCAAGTTTGCTCGATCTATGAATTTTGGAAGGAGTTTCCTACCATCTATTAAAGTAAACGACGATAACGAAAAATCTTACCACTCATTTCAAACGATGGAAGTGAGTCCCGATGGGACCGTCTATGTTGCTTGGCTTGATGGGCGAGGAAAAGAAACAAATTTGCCAGGGACTTCTTCTCTATACATCGCCCGTTCCTCGAATCAAGGTGCTTCTTTCGAAAAGAATATAAAGGTGGCAGGCGATGTCTGTCCTTGTTGTCGACCTGCATTAACGTTTGATAATTCAGGGAATGTCTATATTTCCTGGAGACATGTCGACAAAGATAACAATCGGGTTGTAGTCGTTTCCTCTTCTGCTAATAAGGGACAGACTTGGGCTGAAAAGGTATTGGTTACCCCAAAAGGATGGAAGGTGAATGGATGCCCGCATTCTGGGGCTTCTATGGAATTTCAGCGAGGAAAATTATTTATTTCCTGGTATAGCGGTGCTGGGCATCGAGCGGCTCTACGGGCGGCGTTATCTAATGATAAAGGAAAAAGCTTTAAATATTTAGGTGAGGTACAGGGGAACGTGCTGGATGCAAATCATCCGGATATTCAAATGATTAAGGGGGACGCATGGATCATTTTTCAAGGAAGAGACCCTGAATCCGATGATGGCTGGGGAGTTATTCGCCCTTGGTTAGTCAAAATTTCAGGTGACGGGACTTCTGATGCCCCCAAGAAAGTTCCGTTTCTCGGTGATAGTGTCGCTTACCCGTATTTGTTTAAAGGAAGTGGGGGAAGGGTTTATGCCACCTGGACCGAAATTGGCAACAAAGAAACCAAGGCAGTTCTATGTAGAGGGCGAATTAACAGGCAAGAGTATGATGATTAGAATGAAGAATTTTAAAGAAAAAAACAGATTCTTAATGTTTTTCATGGAGTAGAGTGATCTGTATTTGCGTATTTGTTGTTTTTTAATTTTCTTCCTAACCAGACAAGCAAATGTGGAAAACCGGTTTATTTTTATTATTTTTATTCCATGATATGAGCCGGGATCTCAAATCCAATGAATATATCTAAGGAGACGATTCCCTTGAAAATACTCCGTATAAAAATGATGAAGGATATGACAATTAATTTTTTTTTAGTTTTGGCTGTTTTAGTAAATCCAAACTATGTACATTCTGGTACGCCAACAAAACAACCTTTAAATACTCGGAATGAGATACTCAAAACTAAAGAGGGAATGGTATTGATTCAGGGTGGTGAATTCACAGCAGGAGCTGATCCTGAGATTGGTTTCAGGGAATGCGCCAGATTTTATAATGATTGCAAGATGGATTGGTTCACAGACGAAACTCCGCACAAGGAAATGGTCAATTCATTTTCTATTGACCGGTACGAAGTTACACAAAGCGAATTTGAAAAATTGATGGGTACGAATCCATCTAAATCCAGAGGCGACATTTTGCCTGTAGACAGTGTTACATGGGACGAGGCAAATGCATACTGCCAAAAACTTGGGAAACGCTTACCCACAGAATGGGAGTGGGAATATGCAGCAATGGGAGGACAATCCACTATCTATCCCTGGGGTGATGAGATAGAAACAGGCAAAGCAAATTTTTGTGATCTCAATTGTGAATTTGGCTGGAAAGCAGATCAATTTAACGATGGTTACAAAATGTCTTCTCCTAAAGGAAGCTATCCACCAAATGGCTATGGGTTGTACGACATGGCTGGAAATGTTTGGGAATGGACATCGAGTGGTAGTGCCGATAGTGATGGGAAAAAAGTGATCCGCGGTGGGTCATGGGATCATGCTCCAGGTGCTATGCGTTCTGCCCTCCGTTATGAGCGTGCCTCTGGAATTCGTTATCACGACAATGGGTTTCGCTGCGCCTTCTAATTGAAACACGCTCATTTCCACTCCACACACTTTCTTAAAGTGTTTAATATGTGGAGACTATAGATGAAGGTCGTCTATTTGCGGATCCCATTATTTCTCAGAGTGATTTAAAATGAATATGCCAAAAGACAGGTTTATCAAATTGTTTTTTACAAGAGTCCAACTATTGATGCTCTTGGCATTAATATGCATTTTCAACGTAAGTCCTGCATTAGCCTTTGATAATGATAGTCGCCCAGATTCTATTCTTCTACATGCGGCTAATATTTTTGATGGAAACAAATTTAAAGTCGATACCTCTTTATCAATAGTTGATGGAAAGGTTGAAAAAATAGGTGCGCGCAAATCATTTGCGTCCAATTATTCGAGGGTGATTGATCTGGGCAATGCAACTTTATTACCCGGATTCATTGAATTGCACGCACACCTCTCTTTTCGAAATATTCCTGCCGACACTATTTTGAAGCATGGGATTACAACCATTCGGGATGTCGGCGGCCCCGTACACATGCCTTACGGTGGAAAAGGTAGTTTACGTGTCCTTACTTCTGGTCCAATAATCACAGCACCAAATGGTTATCCTATTCCCCAAGTGGGAGCTAAAGGTATAGCTATAGCTGTCTCCACTGAGGAGGAGGCACGTAAAACAGTCCGCGACCTTATTCAAGGCGGAGCTGTTGTGATCAAGGTAGCACTGGAGCCTGGTGGTGAAGCAGGAGCACCATGGTCAACCCATCATAGCCACGGGGATCATAAGAAACCTGAAAAGAGCCATTCCCATGCAAGCATGGCTTCCCAACCAAAACCACCCTGGCCGTTATTGCCTGAGAATATTGTTACGGCCATCGTGGATGAAGCTCATAAAAATAACCGAAAAGTAACTGCCCATGTTGGAGAAGAAAATGGTGTGCGGATTGCTATTAATTCAAGAGTTGACGAATGGGCTCACATTCCTTGCAACGCTATTCCTGTACCACTGCTGAAAAAAGCAGTGTCACAAAACGTGAAAATAGTTTCCACATTAGATACTTTATCGAAATGTTCGGGGCTGGCACATAATTCCGCCAGGTGGACTTCCTTGGGTGGGGAACTTTTGTACGGAGCGGAAATTGCTCATCCTGATATTCCCTGGGGGATTGATGCGCAGGAACTGATGTATCTTAAACAAATGGGAAGAATGGGATTGAAAGATATATTACGGGCTGCGACGTCAAATTCAGGAAGTCATCTAAACATACCACTTCTCGGGACGCTGTTGCCTGGGGCACCCGCTGATATTATAGCTGTGAAGGGCGACCCAATAAAATCATTGAAAATTCTAGAATATCCTGACCTTGTTATTTCGGGAGGGAAAATTGCAGTAAATAATTTTTAATAAATGCTGCCAGACGTATATTGCAGCTTTAAGGCTTGTCTAAGGAAAAACCCAAATAGTATTTGGAATCTGCAAGCTTTAACTTCTACAAACAGAATAGATTGTGGAAGTCTTAGTCTGATAGTTTAAGATCGCATCCGGCCTCTCACGCCGGAAACAGGGGTTCGATTCCCCTTGGGGCTACTTAAATTCAATAGTTTACAGCCTAGTCATATTATTGGCGGTTTAAAAGGGGTTCAAACATCGAACATCCCTACCGCTTTTCGCAACGCTTCCGGTT
>JAJDBI010000041.1 GCA_029261435.1 Nitrospinaceae bacterium | reverse complement strand
TGCCCACCAAAATGGTTTTTAAGCACCGTGAAAAGGCAAAAATCTTCCAACCAATATGAGTTGGCATCGCAAAATTTTTCATACTCATTTTTATCGACACGCCTGCTAAAGCGAGAGTAACTTTTTGCAAGGAGACCTATTTTGAAATCCAATACAGGAGCGTATTGAACATGGTGTGGTGAACACTCAAAATCAGCCTCCAATTCATTCTCTTCCAGAAAACCATCACGAATCATGAATTCTGGACTAACAAACATCGGGCTGATCGCAAATGCTGAGGTACAGCTATAAGGTGAATTGCCAAAGGAAGTAGGATTGATCGGGAGAACTTGCCAATGGGTCTGACCTGCCCTTTTTAATAAATCGACAAACTCAAATGCAGAAGGACCAAAATCACCTACTCCAAACTTTGAGGGAAGAGAAGTAATATGAAGAAGAATTCCACTGCTACGAGTCTCTTGGTTTTGCGACATATATTTTTATGAACTTTGTATTTTAATAAAGAAACGGAAGCTTAAAATGGAAAAATGATTCAAGCCTCTATATCCATAGTGGCAACTTTGTTCACATCTTGATAAATCTGGGAACCGGTTCCTTTTTCAGAAACATTGCTCTCTGCCAGTTCAAGTAACATTATAAAATAAGGCTCCAACGAATCGCCGGAAAGCTCTTCGGCAAGTTGAATTGCCCTCCCGGCATACAGCAATATCTGTTCTGTTTCAATTCCTGATATATCATTAAAAAACCACCCACAACTGGTATACATGAGCATGGAGTGGCGTTGCAGCTCCAAAAGGTTATGCGCAATAACCTTTTCAGATTCCTTCAATATGCACCGAGATTGCTCGACCAGAAAAGAATCCATATCACTTTGGTTCATACGAATATTAATATAAAGATTCCTCGCCTGCCAGAGATCCTTAAATATATCATTGCCTAAACCTGTAAAAATTGAATCTACTCGACATTGCAACCAATCCAGCGCATGCCGCAGCGGGGCTCTCCAATGTTGATTCCAGTCTGGATGTCCACCCGTTTGACACCCGCAATGGATACTCCAGCGAGCGACTCCATGAGTACAGCTCCATGATGTTCTTTCATTAATTTCAATCTCCTGTTCCGGAGGAAATTTCTCTAAATATTCTGCGTAATTGGTCAACCGTGCATCAACGTGATCATCAATATACTGTAGAGCAAAAGCCAGGGCCATATCGCCAAACTTATGGTGATGCCCATAGGTTTCGCCATCAGTCGCTATGCTTAGCAAATGAGGGGCATTACTTCTATCAGTCTGCATTAGTTTTTCAGCAAAAGTTTTCCCGTCCTGCAAAAGATTTTCAAAAGCCAAGGATTGAGACAGAGGCCCATTATAAAAAAACACATCAATACTTTTTCCTGACTGTAGCCTTATCCTGTAAGGGCGATAAATATCTAACTTTTCTTTATGTCCAGGTTTTTTTGAGTCAGCTAACAACTTTCCTGCCTGATGAGGGGCTAAAATCGTAAACCGGATTCCCTGGTCGGCCATTATTTGAAGAGTTTCCAAATCCACCGCTGTTTCCGGGAGCCACATCCCTTCCGGCAAACGCTTAAAGCGAAACTCGAAGTCCCTGATTCCCCAATAGACCTGAGTGTATTTATCCCGGGAATTTGCCAGAGGCATTATCAAATGCGAATAACATTGCGCTATCGCTGAACCATGACCTGAAAAAATTTTTCGGCTGATTGCATCAGCATCGAGAACCGCCTGATAGGTATCTGGTGCCTTAGTCTCCATCCAGCTCAATAATGTTGGCCCGAAGTCAAAACTCATTCGGGAGTAATTATTGACCGTTTTAATAACACTACCCTTGTCATCAAGGATTCGAGCCTGGGTATTAGGGGCATAACATTCGGCATTAATCCGCTCATTCCAGTCATGAAAGGGATATGCCGACTCCTGAAGAGTAACCGACTCCAGCCATGGGTTTTCTCTCGGCGGCTGATAGAAATGTCCGTGTATACAGATAAACCTGTTCATAAATTCAGAATTTATTTTTTATATCCCAGATAAGCAAAGGATTATTAGCGGCATTTTAAAAAGATTGCCGAAAGTGGAGGCAAGACAAGGTTGATAGAACGAGGTTGTCCGTGCCAGCTCATGGAGTCACTTTGCACAGGATGAGGATTGCCAACCCCACCACCGCCAAACTCTTCGGCATCACCATTAAGAATTTCCTCCCACGCCCCTTCACAAGGAACCCCAACGCGGTAATCAAATCTTGGAACCGGTGTAAAGTTCAAAGCAACAATAATTTTTTCAGCAGGATCAATCCCCTTCCGTATCAGAACGAGGGCGCATTGCTGGGAGTCACTACAGTCTATCCATTCGAATCCTTCAGGAGAAAATTCATTCTCAAAAAGAGCCGGTTCATTAACATAAAGATGATTGAGGCTTTTGAGCCAACGTTGTAATCCCTTATGGTTTGGATACTCCAGAAGATGCCAGTCCAGACTTTTGTCATGGTTCCACTCTGCCCACTGTCCGAACTCTCCTCCCATGAAAAGAAGTTTTTTCCCCGGCTGGGCAAACATATGACCGAACAATAATCTCAAGTTGGCGAACTTTTGCCAGTCATCCCCCGGCATGCGGCCAATCAAAGAACCCTTGCCATGAACCACTTCATCATGCGACAGAGGTAAAACAAAGTTTTCATGATAGGCGTACAACATGCGAAAGGTCAGGTGATCGTGGTGGAATTTTCTATGGACAGGGTCCTTTTGCATGTACTCCAGCGTGTCGTGCATCCATCCCATATCCCACTTTGTGCCAAACCCTAACCCCCCCACATAAGTGGGCTTCGAAACCATAGGCCAGTCTGTCGACTCCTCCGCCATGGTCTGAGCGTGCGGATGCTTTTCATACACCTGCTCGTTAAATTTCCGCAAAAACCCAATGGCCTCCAGGTTTTCCCGGCCTCCATGAACATTGGGAATCCATTCCCCTGCTTTTCTTGAATAATCCAAATAAAGCATGGACGCGACCGCATCCACCCTCAACCCGTCAATATGAAAAACATCCAACCAATAAAGCGCGTTACTGATAAGAAAGCTGGCTATCTCATTTCGACCATAATTGAAAATATGAGATCCCCAGTCAGGATGAAACCCTTGTCGCTCATCAGCATGCTCATAAATATGAGTTCCATCGAACAATCCCAGAGCAAATTCATCGACAGCAAAATGGGAAGGCACCCAGTCCAGTATCACGCCAATATTATTTTGGTGTAGGTGGTCAACCAGGTGCATAAAGTCCTGCGGAGTTCCATAACGACTTGTCGGAGCAAAATACCCCGTGCATTGATAACCCCATGAGCCGTAGAAGGGGTGCTCCATGATTGGAAGAAATTCAACATGAGTGAATTCCATTTCGTTGAGATACTTCGATAGAAGAGGTGCTAACTCTAGATAGCTCAGGAATGACCCATCCTCCTTACGCATCCACGACCCAAGATGTACTTCATAAATGGAAACCGGACTGTTATGAAAGTCATGTCTCTTGCATCCCTGCCCCATCCAGCTTTGATCTTCCCATGAGTAATCCTTATCCCAAACAACGCTTCCGGTTTTGGGGGGTGTTTCACATAACTGTGCAAAAGGGTCGGCCTTCTCAACCTGATATCCACTATGGCGTGATTTAATAAAGTATTTATAAATACTGCCTTTCTCAACACCGGGAAAAAATCCCTCCCAGATTCCGGATTTCTGTTTAGGATGAAGAGAGTGTTTTCCCTTTTGCCATCCGTTGAAGTCGCCCACAACATCGACTAGTTCCGCGTTGGGAGCCCAGACCGAAAAATAAGTTCCCGCCACTCCTTTCACTTCAACACTATGGGCCCCCACCTTTTCATAAAGACAAAAATGATTACCTTCATTAAATAGATGGAGATCATCATTTGTCAAAAGAGAAAAAGACGCGACATTATCGGCCTCGCTTTTTGGGGGAGTTTTTGGCACGCTTCGAGTCATATTTTCGGTTAGTATAGATATTATACGATTCTGCACTTTTCTTAAATGATGCAGACTCATCATAACATCTGGACGGGTTTTCTAAAAAACCTTTAAGAGATCCTGACAATCAATTACTGATCAGATGGATCATTGCCATCCCAACGGTAGCGCCATGAATGACAAAAATGATCCACTAGAATCCTTGAGATTTGCTCGCCGCAAGTTAAATGAAAACACCAATAACCTGGATGCCGACACCCGCGAAAAATTGATGCAAATAAGGCATCGAGCAATGGAATCCTCTCTGGAAGGAGAAAGCAACTTCCCGGACTGGGCCACTTTACCCATAATAGCATTTGTGACTGCAGTGATTTTTGTTTTACTGATCTACGTTAAACCGGGTTCTAAACCTCAAGTTAACGATGGCCCTGAGGATCTGGAACTCCTTCTATCCAATAATCCAATTGAATTTTACGTGAACATGAAGTTTCTCCAGAAATGGGAGGAAGAACGTCGTGCCAGTGAAAAAGAAACTAATTGAAATAGTATTTTTTATGACTCTGCTGGCTTCTTCTGCGGCTCCAAGCATGAGTCAGGAGAACCCCATAAAATGGGATGCATTGAGCTCTGATGAAAAACAAATCCTGAGCCCTCTTCAGGATAAATGGGACAAGCTTTCACCAGCAAAAAAAAAGCGGTTAATCGAAGGGGTAAGAACGTGGAACGCGATAAGCCTGGAGCAAAAAAAAGATTTCAAACAAAAGCTTCATACCTGGAAGCAACTGACCCCGGACAAAAAAAAGCGAACTCGTATACAGTTCGAACTATTTCAAAATCTATCCGATACAAAAAAACAATCACTACGCAAAACTTATGAAGAGTTCAAACGCCTTCCACAAGAAAAACAGAATTCTCTTTTATCCGAATATTACGAGAACTAAGGAACAATATCACGGCCTCGCGCCGAGTGGGACATGGCACATCTGAATCCCACATAATGAAATTTGTGGATCGGAAGGCTGTATATCCTGTGAGAAGATTTCAGGCTTCCAACTCCATTCCGCCATGACCCTCCCCGGACCACCTTCCCGCCATTTTCATGTTCGCTTCCCGTCCATTCCCAGACATTGCCAGCCATATCGTAGAGCCCCCACGCATTCGGTTTCTTTTGCCCCACAATATGAGTCTGCTTGTCAGCATTGCCCTTGTGCCATGCGTAAAGGTTCGGTGGGTTTTCGTCCCAATAATATGGAGACGTTGTACCAGCCCGAATTGCCAACGCCCACTCACGCTCCGTGGGCAGGCGTTTCCCAATCCGGTCACAAAATGAGACAGCCTGATTCCAGGTCACTTTTTCAACCGGCCGATCCGGTCCTTTAAAATAAGAAGGGTTTTTTAGCATGACCTTTATATATTCGGCCTGCGTCACTTCATACCGGTCAATATAAAACCCATGGTTTGCTCCACTCAATCCAGCCTCGTCAGGAGTAATATAGATCATGCCGGAAATATCTTTCCCTTCACATGGAACTGGATTCAAAACCAGCCAGAAGGTTAAAATAATCAGTATCGAATGATAATAAAAAGACAAGTTCACAATAATCTAACGCGGCAGGTTTCTTCTCTCTATCGGAATCTTGAGTTCATTTCCACAATGAGGGCATTCCGTAGGTCGCATTTTTTGTTTTTGCAGTTCTTCGATGAATCCGTAAGCGATGATTCCGACAGGCAGTCCAAATGTCCCTAAACCCAGTATGGAAATAAAACCGCCAAAAAACTTCCCTAAAGTAGTGACGGGGTAAACATCCCCATAACCGACTGTCGTCATGGTAGAAACCGCCCACCACATAGCGGCCGGGATACTCGAAAAAGACTCTGGCTGAGCTTTATTCTCGATGAAATAAATAACCCCCGAGGCAAAAACCAGCATTCCCATCGTTGCAGCAAGAACAATGAACAATTCTTGCCGAGTGTCTTTCAAAACTGATTTAAACAGATGCAGAGACTTGGAATACCTCGCCATTTTGAACAGGGTAAAAAGCCGAAACAGACGAAGCACCCTGAGAAAGCGCAAATCCAGATCAAAAAAGAATGGCAGATAAAAAGGGATCACCACCATCAAGTCAATGATCGCGGCAGGAGTAAACATATAGCGAACCCGACCACTGACCGGACTATTATATTCAGGCTTCAGAGTACAAGTCCAAACACGCAAAATGTATTCAAGAGTAAAAACCACCATGGAAAACCACTCAAAAACCTTGAGTGGCCCTGAATAAATATCTGAAACCTCCTGCATGGTTTCCACGGAAACCGCAATAACATTGAGTACGATCAGTGAAATAATAAAAATATTAAAACCACGGCTGAGGTAATCACCTTTAGATTCCGGCTCAAGAATACCACCGATTCTTTGCTTCACGGGTCATTCCTCATTGGAGGATGAAATATTAGATCTTCACGCTATCTATTAATCATGCCGTTTTATGGATTTAAAAGAAATAGACAATATATTGACACAGACCCTAAAACCACCCACATTTTGAGGTGGAAACCTCAGAAATAAAAACCGGTTAATCAACCTAACCTTTTATTTTTACTGGACTTACATAAATCAGAATCAATCATTAAAGTTTGGCATGGAACTTGCCGTAAAGGAGAATAACTAAGAATTATTCAGCTTCTATTACAGGAAGGTAATCGACCATGGAAAAGGTTAAAGTTGCATATCCCATCACTGACAATACTAGCGACTCGTTTGTGCTTAAAAGCATTGTCGCCTCTTTAGCAGGCGCTTCTATTCCCGCAGTTATTTTCTATTTCATGATGTAACAGATAGAGGGCGAAGTAACCCGTTGCCCATCAATAATTATTGTTCCTCTACCTTTATAAATATGCTCCTTTTCTCTACTTTCCTGGACGTATTTCTGCTGGCAATTTCAGATCCTTGTTCATCCCTGCCCTGACTCAATCCTCCCAGCTCAATCCATTCTCCAAGTTGTCCTCTTATTACAGTATTTAGACTCGTTGTTTCTATATTCCCATTTGTTATTCTAGATTGCTGTGGTGAGATTTTAAGAATAACCCGATCTCCTTGAATTTGAGGCAGGACATTGAACCCAGTACGCACATCTCTAAACTGGGTGGATTCAATTTGAGAAACTGTGTTTCCCGTCCTGAAGTTTTCCGTTATTTTAAAAGGTACCTGCTGACCAATATAAATTGTCGCAGGGTTTCCCTCCATAGTGGTGACAACCTGAGTATTCATCTCATCAAGAATAGACTCGCGTTCAGAAAGTTTCCCGCGAACGCCTCCTCTTCCCGGCTTATTTTCTACAATCACCCCGCCTTTTGTGTCTCGATTGATAATCACCCGGCCTGAATCACCAATCGGAACCTCGACATCCACCTCCACTTGACTAATTTTCAATTGTGACTTCAGACCTTGCTTCACAGTAATTCTTAAATTTTTAAGTTGTCCATCAATTTTTTCAAGAAGTTCTTTAATCTCTCTTAGTTTTCGGGGAGAAGCTCGCACAATGAGTTGCTGACGCATTCCCGTAACGGTCTCATTACGCCCCAACAATGGACGAATGATAGGAACCACCTCCTCCACCATTCTATTTCGAAGAGGAATCACCTCCAGCTTCACTTGAGCAATTACTTCTGAAGTATTGAGGAGGAAAATTAAAAACATATATTTCGGAAATCGCATAAAAGGAATTATTGGAGTAAAAAAAGAGGTCCAACAACTAAAAACCGTTCCGGCATACTGGGATTACTATCTGCGAGTGTTGATTTTTGGAACGGATTTAATAAAGTCCTGAAAACCACTCAAGCCATCCTCAACATAACCTTCAAAAGCGGTCTCCTCCATATTAACTTTAGAAACTACTTTAGGCCTCGGCTTTAACTGTTTGCCATGCCTCAGGAACTTGGCAAAGTTTCCCCGGCATTCATCTATAAATCGATTGAAATCATGATCAACAGCCATTGTTGCGGAGTAGAAACGCTTATGAGTTTTCTGACGTTGACAGACAAGCTCAGAACTCTCAAATCGAATTTTAGCCTCTTCTTTGCGTCTCAAAATTTGTTCATATGAAAGACGCTTTTGATCATCGCGCAAAAAATTATAGGCCGTGGTGGAAAGAACGAAATATTGGTTTTCTGTTTCTGTCGAATCAGACCGATCCGGATGATATTTGCGGGCCAATTGCCAATAACGCTTTTTAATCTGCTCACCGCTGGCGTAGTTTTCCAGACCTAAAAGGTGATACAGGTTATAAGCTTTTAATACAGAAGGGTATTTCATTATAATTATTATACAACTCCAAGACTTAAAGAAACCCTTTAAATCAATGGAAATTGAAACTTCCCTTAATTTAAAATTTCAACGATTAACCTGTTTACGGTTCCTCATAATGATATAAAATCAGTTCATGATCGAACTGACCTCAGTACTGTTCATATTGTTACTCTTCGTATTCCCTTTACCCGTATTGGCAGCCAGCTTGGGGTTATTCACGACCTGGAACCTTTACAAAAAATATTCATCCTTTAAGGCTCAGCCCTCTGAAGGAAAAACAAACCTCATTCTAAGTGCGGCATTGTTCCTGATAAATTTTCTCTGCAGCATATTTTTAGGAGTCACCCTGTCATTTGCAGTCCATTATTTTATTTTTGATAACATATATCTTTTTATCTTCAATTTTTTATTCTGTTCAACGATTTCACTGAGATGGTTTGACTTCACCCATAATATTTATCGGCTGTTTATTTTCAAACTCAAACCCAAAGACACTTCCATCAAATCTCATTTCGCCGTTTGCCAGGGATTCCAAACAAGGGAGGGTTTTGGATTAACACCGGTTTATAGCGATGCGGGGACTTTGAAGCTGGAAGGCAATCAACTGGTCTTTAAGGGGGTGTTTCGTGAAGAAACCTTTACACCTGCCAATATCACTCATATTGAGAAAAAAAGTTCCGAGAAAATAAGAATTTCCTCAAAATCAAACAGCTATAAAAATGCAGAAGTGTTTTTAATCACCCTGAAGGAAAAGTTTTATCCATTCAAGAGTCGTCAGGATCGTGACCAGATCGTCGAGAACCTTTCAGCTCATATAAGACTAACTCCTTAATTTTCATAAGCCCTCTTCTTGTGTTCAATATTTATCGATTGGAGTTTTAAAGTGCAAATAACTATTGCAAACGAAAATGACATTGCCACTCTGGCAAAATTATTTGATCAGTACAGGGTTTTCTATGAACAGGAATCAGATGTCAAGAAAGTCGTTGAGTTTCTATGTGCTCGCTTAGAGAAAAAAGATTCTATAATTTTTGTTGCCCGTGAGAATTCTGACATAGCTGGGTTCACACAACTCTACCCCAGCTTTTCATCAGTCGGAATGAAAAAGGTCTGGATCCTGAATGATTTATTTGTCAGCCCTCAGTTTAGACGGCAAAGTATTGCCAAAAAGCTGATGCAAGAAGCTTTAAACCACGCTAAAAAAACCGGGGCATTACGAATTGAATTGGCGACACAGGTTTCGAATACTCACGCTCAAAATCTTTACGATGCAATGGGCTATATCAAAAATGAATCATTTTATCACTACAGTCTGTCCTTATGAAAAAGTCAGTGCGCTCAAGTTAATTGAACTGCTCTGTTCAAATTGCTAAAATAACCTTACTAAATCCTTCTAACGATTCAACACCATAAAGCTCATCCATAATGGCTCAACCCACCACTCGAAACTATTATAAGATTCTCGGTATCACCCAGAAAACATCAAAAGCAGATGTAAAAAAACGCTATCGAGAGTTGGCTAGAAAATACCATCCTGACACGAACTCTGGAAGCAAGACTGCCGAAGACAAATTTAAAATCGTCTCTGAGGCTTATGAAGTACTCAGCGATGCAAAAAAAAGAAAAGAATACGATCGTCAGCAATCTTATCAGAAAAGAGCTCCGCGTCGGCCCAAAAGCCAGCCTGATTGGAACTCACCACCCGGTGGTTTCGGAAAAGGACAGCGCGACAACCAACAGGGATATGAGGAGCCTTTTGCCCAGGAACCGGAACCGGTTGATCCCGATATGCCTACCAGTGGGTTTGACCTGCAATTCATGGTCGATGTCCCTCTTCCTGTTGCCGCATTGGGAGGAACTATCCCCTACTCTTATGAAAAATACGTTCGCTGTGAAGAATGTGAAGGAACTGGAGTTCAGGGGAGTGACGAATGTTCAGAGTGTCAGGGAAAGCAACTGGTCGTTCGGCCAGTTACTCTGGATGTGAAAATTCCTCCAGGCGTGGCCGACAATTACACTCTTGCCTTTATCAAAGAAGGGGGTGAAGGCAGAAATGGGGGCCCTCCGGGAGATCTGTTTTTGAGAGTCTGTATACAACCTCACCCGAAATTCAAACGAGTTAAAAACGACATCATCCATGAAGTCACCATTTCCTCCAAGCTCGCAGAAGAAGGTGGCCCCCTTGAAGTTGAAACCCTGAATGCCACCACAATCATTCAAGTAGAAGAAGAAACTCTAATTGGTGAAGAGTTGCGTGTACCCGGAGAAGGCTCAGCCATAAGCTGGGGGAAAAAACGGGGCGACCTCATCATCAAATTCAATATTGAGGAAGATTGATTATGGCGTTTATTTTATTCATGATCGGATTCGCCTTGGTTCTGATGTTAATTCTCTGGGTAATTTTTCGTCCAAAAAAATCCAAGCCCACCAAAAAAATTAAAAGTCATGCGAAAAAAATACCACCAAATGTAAAAACACAAGCCATAGTAAAGAGCCCAGAAAACACCGAACCGGACATTCCAAGCGATGAATTTATGAAAGAAGTTGCTACGGAATTATTGAAAAAGAACCCGCAAGTGGTCAGCCATGTGGTGAAGCAGTGGCTACGGAAATAGCGCGGTTTAACCCTTTCGGGCTCTCACTTCCGCAGCATGAGCTTTTGCTCTTTTTAGCATTGCAGCTCTTTCCTCTGAAGAAAAGTCTGTTCTGGGGACGGGTTTTGGGGTGCCACCGGAAGCCTTGGGAGCCGCTGCGGCAGGTGCAGCAGGTGTGACTTCCTTTTGCGCTTCTACTGGTGCAGATTCTGCTTTAGGGGCAGGTGCTGCCGCTTCGGCCTTAACAGCTGCCGCCTCTCCTTCTTTTCGGATCAACCGCATTGAAGACCAGACATCCGCAGTAGGATAATCTGTATCAACACCGATCTTCAAATCCATACGGATAATTTTTTCATCAGAACACTCGGTGATCCAGGTATTAGATGCGCCAAAAGGTGCAAATATGGAGTCAATGGGATAAGTCGTCCCATTTTTATCAACCAGGGATTTTACACCGGTCTTATCAAAAAGTGTCAGCGCCTCTGCCTTGTTCGGGATTCGCCAATTATCGTAGCCACCAAACTTGTCTTTATTTTCATTGACCCAGTCCACATATTGACCATGGTCGGCCCAAGTGTAAAACTTTCTCATATCCAGCCAGGCATCGGTTTTCTTCCACATATAACCGGTATTGGGGTCAGTGATGGTACCATCACCATTATCGACAAGGGGGTCTCCAACTGGACCAGCCTTTTTCGCAGCCGCTGCCTTTTTGGCAGCTGCAAGTTTGGCCTTTTCAGCGGGGCTTAAAGCTGTGGCTTCTGAAGAAGGGGGAGTGTCTGACATGCTTAACCTCTATGAACCGGTTCTATACCTTCTAAAATATCATTCAAATCTTTTCCCGTGTCGGTGAGATCTTTCAGTATCTCACCAAGTCGGGTCGCAGAATAAGCCTCTAACCTGGACTGAAAGTCCACTCTATAGTCTGCGGCATTTTTACGGACCCAATCCACAGCAACCTGCTCCTGAGTATCACAACTCATATTGGCGCATTTTTTATCCAACAGGTTCGTCTGTGACAACCGTATGATTTCGCAAATCAAATCTGCTTTGATCCGACTCATACTTAGATTTTAACACAAAATAAGACGGGAAATTAGCCCTTTGGCTATAAAAAGGGGCCACTCTATAACGGTTTTTCAGGCTTGTCAACGTGATATTTCTGGAACCCTATACCTTATTGATATTTAAATAGTTATTCCCATTTTTTCGTCTCGGACTGGTGGCATTTCCCGTACACAGTTTAAACACCTCACTTCACGAACATGAAGTCTGTTTATTCGATTGATGGAGGGCTTATAAATTGCCCTTAGAAGATCGTGGATCAAGAACCTCCCTCAAGCCATCTCCTAAAAAATTGAATGACAAAATAGTCAAAAATATTGCCAGAGAGGGAAATAATATAAGATGCGGAAAAAACTTGATCGCCGTCCAACCATCGTTGGCCAAAGTCCCCCAACTGCTGAATGGAGGAGCTATTCCCAATCCAATAAAACTCAATGTCGACTCTGCCAAAATCGCCATGGGTATGCGAAAACTCAAAGTCACTATCAGTATGCCCAGAAGATTAGGAAGAATTTCCCGCACCAGTATTCTTGTCGGACTTGCACCCAGTGCACGAGCCGCCTGTACGTATGGAAACTCTTTAATGCGCAGAACTTCTCCACGCACCAACCTGGCAACCGTAACCCAACTCACCAGCGACAACGCGACAAAAACCCCTGCCACTCCTCGCCCCATCAAAACAGTGATGAGAATAATCATTAACAGATCAGGCAAAGCGAAAACCACATCCACCAACCGCATCATCAGGTTGTCGGTTCTACCGCCAACGTAAGCCGAAATCGCGCCATAGACCGTTCCGATCAACAAGGCGAACAAGGTTGTGAATACTCCGATGAACAGCGATACCCGCGCTCCATAAATCATGCGTGAAAAAAGATCGCGACCCAGACGGTCCGTGCCCATCCAATGCTCCAGACTGGGAAAGGCCAGAGTCTGTAATGTATCCTGCGTTTCGTAGGAATACGGAGCCACCCAGGGGGCCAGCACCGCAACCGCCGAAATCATCAGAAGAAAACCAGCACTTATTTTGGATGACAGGGAATATTTATTCATATGCTTATTTCAAAGTCACTCTCGGGTCCAGCCAGCCATAAATCATATCCACCAACAAATTCGCAATCACAATCAGTACCGCATAAACCAGAGTCACCCCCATGATTAAGGGATAGTCCCGATTGGTCACAGCTGTGATGAAGAACCGGCCCATTCCGGGAATCGAAAAAATAAATTCAATCACAAAAGAGCCGGTGACCAGCCCGGCCGTCAGAGGGCCCATCACAGAAACAATGGGATATATGGAATTAATCAAAACATGTTTGAACATGATCACCGGCTCCGTCAAACCCTTGGCCCGCGCAGTTCGGATATAGTCCGAGGACAACACCCCGAGAACTGTGGTTCGGGTCAGCCGGGCAACGTACCCTGCAAAACCTGCTCCCAGAGCAAATGCAGGTAAAATCATATGGCGGGGCCCTTCCCATAAAGCAGGGGGAAGCCAGTGCCAGTGATGTGAAAAGATCCATATGGATATGGCCCCCAACACAAAACTTGGAACAGAAATCCCCGTCGCTGCTACAAGTAGAACAGACCGATCCAACAAAGAGTTTTGCCAATACGCCGAGATCATTCCGGCAGGCACACCCAAACCTAAAACAACCACAACGGCACAAAGACCCAAGGTAAAAGAAACTGGAAATGTGTCACGGATAATATCTGAAACATCTCGCCCTAAATATTTATAAGACGGACCCAGGTCGCCCTGAAGCAATTGCTTCATATACAAAAGGTATTGCAGGGGGACAGGCTTATCGAGGTGGTATTTAGCCTCTATATTAGCGATGATCTCGGGAGGAAGAATTTTTTCCGTATCAAAAGGGCCACCGGGAACCCAGTGCATGATGAGAAAGGTGAGCGTTGCAACCGTGACCAGAACTGGTATCCCGAACACAATCCGCCTGAGAACAAATCGCAACATAAATTTATTTTACCATATCGCACGGCAATGACCGAGTTAAGAGAGGCGGACGATAACATTTTTCAGCCCAAATAAACCGCTGTTTGCAAGACGAGCCATTGCTGGTTATCGACAGATATAGTGGGAGAAATAATTTACTCTCTATCTATGCCAGTAGGATATAATAGAAGGTCGTTTAATATTTAGCAGAAAGTTTCATGAACTACTCATCTCTAAGAGAATTTATAGACCGGCTTGACCGTGAGGGGGAACTCCTGCGGATCAAAGAATCGGTTTCTCCTATTCTCGAAATCACGGAAATCACCGACAGGATCTCAAAGCAACCCGGTGGCGGTAAAGCCCTGCTGTTTGAAAACGTCGAAGGCAGTTCGATGCCGGTACTGATCAACGCTTTTGGCAGCACCAAACGCATGAACATGGCCCTAGGTGTCCATGACATTGAAGACATCCCGAAAAGAATCGAACGCTATATAAAAATTCCACCTCCCTCGACGCTGCTGGACAAGGCAAAACTTTTACCCATGCTTTTACAGGCGGCCCAGTTCCCGCCCAAGCTCGTTCACACAGCTCGTCCGCCTTGTCAGGAAATCGTTCACCTGGACAATGATATCGACTTGGGGGCGATACCCGTTTTGCAATGCTGGCCTGAAGATGC
>JAJDBI010000040.1 GCA_029261435.1 Nitrospinaceae bacterium | reverse complement strand
CTTGACGGCAATTTCATCCCCACCCATTTGAAAAGTTTTGGCGCCATCTATAAGGGCTCGGCCTGGGGTGCCGTTAACTTGAAAACCGGCAATTATGACGTGGTTCTTTTTCTTCCAAAGATTATGTTTTAAATGGTGGCGAATGCGACCTCCATTACACATACCGCTACCGGCAATAATAATGGCGCCGGATTCAATCCTGCTGAGGGAAATAGATTCCTCCGTGGTTCGCGAATACCTCAAGGTTGGAAGAAATGAGTGGAGACTGCCAGATTTCGCCTGACGCAGTGCAGCAATGTCTTCCCGATTATATACATCCTGATGACGATGATAAACCTCTGTGGTTGCTATGGCCATGGGACTATCCAGGTAGATTGCTTGTTGCTTCAGTTTCCCTTGTTGGTACAATTCGCCAAGGCGAAAGATAATTTCCTGAGTGCGGCCAACAGCAAAGGAGGGAATAAGTATATTCCCTCCAGTTTTGGATGCTTCTGTAATTATTGTTTCAAATTCTTTAAGGGTTTCGCTGAGTGAGCGATGATCACGGTCCCCATAAGTGGATTCCAGCAACAACACATCCGCTTCTTTAACAGTAGCCGGATCACGCAACAAAGCGGCATAACTATTGCCAAGATCTCCTGAAAACAATAGCTTCTTTTCAGAACCATTTTCGGTAATAAAAATTTCTACAATGGCTGACCCTAAAATATGCCCAGCCTCTCGAAAGCATAGTTTAATTCCCGCCACTATTTCATAGCTTTTATCATAAGCCATGCCTTCACATAAACTTAGAGCTTCTTCTACGTCTTCGATCGTAAATATGGGTTGGATTTCCGGTTTTCCCGCTCGCTTTCTACGTTTGTTCTCCCACTCTATATCCCGTTGCTCCAGGAAAGCGGCATCCTTTAGCATGATTGCCAGTAATTCACAGGTAGGATAGGTCATATAGACTGGACCTTTGTAACCTTCCGCAACGAGTTTCGGTATACGTCCAGAATGATCAAGGTGGGCATGAGACAGAACCACTGCATCCAGGTTCTCCAACTCAAAGGGAAAAGGCTCTTCATTTAGTTTTTCTTCTGCGCGCCTTCCTTGAATCAGGCCGCAATCCAATAAAATTGTTGAAGAATCCGTTTCCAATAAATATGCAGACCCCGTTACACCTTTTGCAGAGTTATAAAAAGTTAATTTTGCCATGGCAAATTCTCGAAAGTGTTCATAAGTACGCTAGAAAATATATAAACCTTATTGGAATATCTAGTTTAAGGAGAGGTTTTTATTGTATTTTATTCCTGCAACCCCTTGTTTGCCCGAATGGGTAATTGGAATAAAGCACTTAGCTTGAATATCTTTATATATAGGGAATGGACTTTAAAGGAGGAAAATTTTTGGCGGTTTAATTATCCAGTAACAAATATTCCCTTACCTTTTTTAACCAGATGAGGTCCAAATTATTGAGAGGAAGGAAATACAGTGAGATTCAGGGGTGTGCATCATATCTAAATAAATGTTCTAGAATATGATAAAGCTATACCTTTTTATGATCGTATGTTTGGGGGGTAGGCAATTTAAGTTTCGAAACCTTGGGTATTGAATATATGAGCACTTATTATGTTGCTTTTCCCCACAGTTAAATGAGCGACCGCGTAAAACATTAGGATTTGAAACACCAGCTCAGCGATTTAATGCATGTGTTGCAACGACCGGTTGAGAATGCAGCCGAAAGGAGACCAATTAAGGTAAAAGAAATTTAAGTTACCTGCCTTAATAACTAATCAAGTCACTATGATAAATTTATGATAGAAGTTTTCCACTAATGCAGAATTCGCCAAGAGAGGAGAACCAATGAAAAAAGGGATGGTTTTACTAGTAGCTATGATCTCACTTTTCTTTCTTAATTCCTGTGCGTCCGGTGATACATGTTGTAATGCCAAAGAGGAACCATTTAAGCATATTGTAATACCAGAGGGTGCTGTAATACCCCAAACTTTCCCGGGTGCCGATAAAATATTCAAAGTGAATAATGCAGGTACAGTTGAAGTAATTGGAAACGACACCAAAAGTCAGCCTATGCACTGGATATTTGTCAGTTGCGAACATTGGAGTGGTTGCTATATGCGCTGCCAGGGTCCCAAAAATACATGCGAAAGCATTGCAACAAAATCGGATTTAATAGTCAGCCACATCGATTCCGGCCAATAGCCGATCAAAACCAGATTAATAATTCTCGAAACTGGGATTACTAAAAGACACTCAATAGTCAAAAAGATTTTTTTGACTCCAACGTGACCTATGCGTGACCGACTGTAGCGCATTGAGCCGAACTCAAGGAATCAATGGAATTAATAGCACAACTGTTTCAGCCCTAGAAATCAACAGAATCGGGGAACTGGCTTAAAAATAGCAAGTTAGTGAAACTCCCATATTAAGCTTTGGGAGCAGGGGGTCGGAGGTTCGAATCCTCTCGCCCCGACCATTTAAAAGGACTTGCCGTTTACGGTGAGTCCTTTTTGCTTTTGGCCCGGACAAACATTGAGTCCAAAATGGAAAAGCATTGAAAGCTGCTATTAATAAATTCTTCCCCCGTCTGACGATGAACTAACTCGATGCAGGCTACTATAGTCGATAAGAAAAAAGGACACCACTTTTATCTATTTAGAGTTTCAGTAATAACTTTCATAAATACAGTTATGTCGATTGGCTTGATAATATAATTATTGAATCCTGCAGCCATGGCTTTATCAATATCCTCCTTCATTGCATTAGCACTGACTGCAATAGTCGGGATGCTTCGGGTTTCATCGAAAGACTTGAGTTTTTCCAAGGCCTCAATACCGCTCATTTCAGGCAAGTTGATATCCATCAGAATCAGATGGGGTTGATGCGAGCGAGCTAGATCAATTCCTAATTGAGCCCGAGTGGCAGAAATAAGTTTGATATTTGATTGTTCTGATAAAATAGCCTGTACGAGTTCTAAATTTTGTGGATTGTCTTCAACGTACAATATGGTATGACGGATTTTTTCATCTGTCTCAATTGAGCTAAAAGGTGTCTTGGTTTGGGACTCACATATGTTACCTGTACTCATAGCCATGGGAAGTTCAACAGCAAAACAACTACCATGTCCCACAGTGCTCTCCAGGGTAATTGATCCCTGCATCAATTCTATCAAATGCTTTGTTATAGTAAGCCCTATGCCTGTCCCCTGTATCTCAGTCGCCTCTGCGCCTAAACGATTAAAAGGTTGAAACAGGAACTTTTTCTTTTCTTCAGAGATACCCATGCCGTTATCGGTAACATTGATTCGGACTTTATCATCAGATGAAATTTCGCAGTCCAGTACCACCCTTCCTTTCGGTTTGTTATATTTCACAGCATTGGTTAGAAGGTTCAGCAAAACTTGCTTCAACCGGGTGAGATCGGCTAGAACACAGACATTGGAATCCAGATTATTTTCAATTTCAACTTCAAGTTCCCTGGCCATAGGTTGAACCAAAGGCAATACTGAATCTACACTGCTGGTTAAGTTAATATCTTCAATTAATATGGTCATCGAACCCGATTCAATACGTGACAAATCTAGAATCTCATTAATCAGCTCCAGCAAATGATTTCCAGCATTCAGAATACGGTTAACATTATTGCTCTGGGAATCTGTCAGTGATTCCTTTTGGCTGAGCATCAAAAGCTGCCCAAACCCCAAAATGGCATTCATGGGAGTTCTCAGCTCATGACTCATTTTTGACAAAAACTCTGACTTGGCATGGTTGGCGTTCTCTGCTTCTATTTTAGCTTCTATCAAATCTTTTTCTTGCTGTTGTCGTTGAGTGATATCTCTAAAGGTGATGACTGCACCCGCCAGCTCTCCGTTTTCCAAAATGGGATTGGAAACATATTCCACCAGAAAGCTGCTACCATTTTTTCTCCAATAAACCTCATCCATCACGTGGTGAACCTTGCCATTCTTGCACGTTGCATATACAGGGCACTCTTCCTTCGGATAGGGGGTTCCATCAGACCTTGCGTAATGGATAAGATCGTGTTGGGATTTACCTAATAACTCATTGGCACCGTAACCCAGCATTGCCTCGGCAGCGGGGTTTGCAAAGGTGGTCTTTCCCTCTAGATCAAGTCCGTATATTCCCTCACCCGCAGCGTTAAGAATCAATTTAAAATTTTCTTTAGCACGTAATTGGAGTTCTTTTTGAGCAACCTGAAGAGCCATGTCTCTATTTTGAATTTGTATCAACATTTCGTTGAAATGGTTTATCAAAATACCGATTTCATCTTGAGAATGTTGCATGGCGCGGACAGAATAATCTTGATCTGATGAAATTTTCTCTGCTGTACGTGCAAGGTCCAGAATTGGCTTTGATATCATATTCTGAAGTTTGGAAGATAAGAAGAAGGCTAGTAGCGAAGAAACAAAAAGTATTGCAAGAACGATCAATGTGTAACGATACAAAGTAGTTCTAAATTCCGTCAAATCATATTGAACATAAATAGTCCCAATTCGTTTGTCATCAGAATTAATAGGGTGAAACAAAGTGAGCTTCGATTCATTTGTATATTCACCATCATTTCGAGGTTTTTCTGGAATCCTGATATTTTTAAATTCTTCGTGTTTGTAAGAAACAAAAAGATTATTCTCACTGTTATAAATAGCTGCGGCCAATATATGCCGCTCAAGCTTCAGGGCGCTGAGTGTTTCGAAAGCAGATTGAGGGTCTTCAAAGTTCAGCGAAACAGTACTATGTGTCCCGATTGTGTCGACCAGTACAAGTAGTCCATCGCTAATTCTATTTCTTTGGGTTGTATAATCGTAGACGATGAATACAGTACAGGCCAATAGCAGCGAAACCGTACTGATTATCATGGTGTATCCGATCAACTTTTGCTTTATCGAAACTTTGGATAGATTTAGCATTACGCCTTTTAAGATATTAGTTGCCAACCAACTTGCCAACACGAAATAGTTGCGCATTAATTTTTAGCCCAGAATTTTCGGCAGCCTCTCTGTTAATGAGGAAACGAATTTTGTCTTGAAATTTGTAGAAGCCAATTATGCCGCCGGTTTCTGCAAAACTATCTGCCTCTCCAAGAGTAAGCGTGCTCGTTCCTTTAAGGGCGACCAAGACTTTTTGCCAAGGTAAACCAGAATGCTGACTTATAAAAACACTGCTGAACGATGCTAGATTGTCTGTGCTTGTAATTTGTTCAACGGAAATTTTTCTACCTTTAACCTTCTTGCTTTCGAGAGATTTAAATACTGCCAGCTCAGCATCATTTCCTGAGAAACCAATTTTAAATATATTCTCTTCAAAGCCCGCCGATGAGGCCGGGAACTGGATGTAGGATAGAATTTTAAAAGCTAAAACTGCCTTGATTTTGTACTCAAGGTTATTTGCAAAAGCTAAATTCGAGCAAACAATACTGATCGCAAATAGAGCTATAGATATGAGTCTTTTTGCAGCATACTTTTTCAAAATCAGAGAACTTTCAAGAATTGAATAAACAGTTTACAACGGCTTGCTTGAAAACCGCTGGCTTTAAAATCTAACTGTGGCTTTAGCAAATACTGAACGTTCTACCCGCGTTCCAGATGTGAACTGGACCGCTTCGGCCCCAAACTCATCGTGCTCACGTTCCAGCAGGTTCTGCCCCGAAATACTTAGCTCAAAAGAACTCGCAGGTCGCCATCCAAAGCGCAAATCCAACCGGGTATAGCTGGGAACATTTATATTATCGAGAGAATCTACAAAATATAGAGTGGTGTCGAATTCAAAATTGTGTGGGAGGGTGAGATGGGATTTAATATTCCATTGGTATTCTGGGTCATTACCTTCAGCATTTTCAAAAACAAAAGTTGCAGTGGTAACTTGATCTAAGTCCATCTTAAAATAAGTAAAGCCACTACTGAGTTCCCAATTTCCATTTACATTCCATTTGCCAAACAATTCCACACCGTAGGTTTTTCCTGACCCTTCATTATTTTCAATAAATGGAATGACAGTGTGTGTTGGAGATGGAGTGTTTTCAACAAAGGCGCTTCCTCGTTCCCGGGTTTGCAGGTTGTCGTAAAAGTTATAAAATAATGCAACATCAAAAAAGATATTTTTTCTGGCTTGCGTCCGATACCCAACCTCAAAAGCCAAAACCTCCTCAGACTGTACGAGATCACTTCCAATTAGAGCAATCAAGTTACCTCCAGAAAACCTTGAATTAATTCTAATGTTGTCTTCTGCTCGTGTTGGAATTCGAACCGCACGGGAAACCGCAGCCCAGATAGAATGATCTTTTTCTGGGATCCATAAGACCCTAGCGCTAGGCTGAACCTCAACTCCGGTATAATTATTCAGTTCAAATTTTGACCCTACAGTTAATTTAAGTGTATTGGGAAGAATTTGAAGGTTATCCTGGATAAAGACACTGGTAATATAATTCAGGCGGCTGCGTGGGTTTAATTGGATGGGTACACTATCCTCGAATGAATCCACAATGAAACGTTGTCCTGCTCCCCAGATGATTTTCTGCCTCTCGCCTAATTTAAAGCGATGTTGAAAATCAAGGTCGTATGTGTCTATTATGCTTCTTTTGGTTGTGGCACCCCGGCGACTCGCATGGTCGAAGTAAAATTGAGTGGTCATATCCGAGCTATTGGAGTTCTTATGCTCCCATCGGGTAAGAAAATTGACCCCATCGATTTTTACGGTCCTGTTAAAACTCGAGGTGCTGGAGCCAGAAACGACGTTATCTTGTGCTCTTTCATCTGATTCTCCATTGTAGTAATCCCCTTGAAAGGTGAACTCATTAGATTCGGATTTTTTCCAATCCATGCGGAATCCACCTCGCTGTCCATCCCATGAATCTGCTTCAGGTTGACCGGGCTTGCCTGCAAAATCGTCCCGATTAAAATATTTCCCATAAACCCTGAATGTTTTATCTTTTCCCAGTTTATCTCCGTAGCGGACGGTTCCAGTACCTTGTTCTTCACTTCCTACCCCTGCGCTAGCCAACCCACCAAGGGTTTCGCTGGAATGTTTGGTGATTATATTTATGACTCCGTTTACTGCATTTGCTCCCCAAAGCGTGCCTCCTGGCCCACGTATAACTTCGATACGTTCAATGTCTTCTAAAACGAGATTATGCTCATCCCAAAAAACTCCGGAAAAGTAAGCCGTGTATATAGAACGTCCATCAATCAAAACAAGTAATTTGTTGGCAAATCTGGAGTTTGATCCGCGAGATGTAACAGCCCATTTGTTAGAATCAATTTGGGCAACCTGCATTCCGGGAACCATTCGAAAGAGCTCTGGGATTGCTGTAGCGTTTGAACGACGGATATCTTCTTGCGAGATAACATAAACCGCAGCAGCCGCATCAGCCAACGGCTCTTCTTTTTTTGAAACTGAACGAATTTTGATATTCATCAATGCTTCAAAATCCATAGTCTCTAACTCTTCGAAGCTAAGATCAGGTGATTTTCCTTCCGGCGCTGCTATCGCGGTGATGCTTAAACAGAAGGAAAGCAGGAATGAAATACATATAATGATCAGAAGTCTCATAGGGTCGCTCATTCAAGATTCTAGATTTTGCGGAGCAGGATTGGAAATTCGTCTTTCTTCATCTGGAAGTGCTTCCTTAATCTTCCATATTTCGGGTAGGATTTTTTTGAAAGCTTCCATCAGATCTGGGTCGAAATTTAACCCGGTAATCCGGTCCATCTCATCCGCTGTGTCTTTAAAGGACCAAGCTGGTTTGTAGGGTCTTGTCGAGGTCAGTGCATCAAAGCAATCTGCAATGGATACAATACGAGCAGGCAAAGGAATTCTATCCCCCTTTAATCCATTTGGATATCCAGATCCATCCCATTTTTCGTGATGGCAAAGCGCAATGACTTTAGCCAGCTTTGTTAATTCATGTCTACCTCGAGATAAAATTTGAGCACCGATTGAGGAATGAGTTTTCATGATTTCCCATTCTTCTGCGTCGAGCTTACCAGGCTTGAGCAGTATGCTATCAGGAATACCAATTTTTCCAAGATCATGCATGGGGCTGGCATTAAGAATAAGTTCGCACTCTTTTTTATCCAAGCCGATCTCCTGAGCAAGCCTGGCTGAAATACGACTCATTCGTACTACATGTAACCCCGTCTCATTATCGCGGAATTCTGCTGCCCGCCCTAAACGATAAATGGTTTCCCTCCGTGTTTCCTGAAGCTCCAAAGTCCGTTCATGAACAATTTTTTCCAGATTTTCATTCTGTTGCTTTGCTTGGTTGCTCAAGAATTTTATTTTCAGCATTTTCTTGATTCGAAGGTTTACTTCAATAAAGTCGAAAGGCTTAATGAGGAAATCCTGCGCTCCAGCATCCAAAGCTTTGATCTTTGTCTCATGATCATTCTGAGCAGTGAGGACCATTACCGATAAATAAGATTCCTGTTCAATTTCATTCAACTGCTCCATCACCTGGAAACCATTTAGATGAGGCATATTCAAATCCAGCAACACAAGGTCAGGTTTGCTTTCTTTAAAAATTTTCGCTGCTTCTCTAGAGTCCATCGTACTTTGGATATGCTTATACCCCGCATCCAACAATATGGATTCAAGCAGATTTACGTTATTATCTGAATCATCTACGATCAGTATTTTCGAGTTAAGATACTCATCTCCTGAAAACATCTCGTATCCCTGAATAATGGTTATAATTTGGACATTTAAATCCACTCGGTTTTATTTAAATTTTTTCGCCTGGAAATCTTTTTCGATACCACTCTAAAGTCAGCGGGTAGACGCTATCATCGTCTGCTATATCGTAGTCTAATTCATCCCCTAAGAGAGCCTGCGACATGAGCGCCCTTTCTCTAAGAGGGATGGCACTTATTGCCAGTTTTGTATTAATTCTTTCCATTATCTCATCAAATTTCTTCGGGTCAGTGAGCTCTTCCGGTCTACTCATCAAACTAATCTCCTTCTTACCTTGCGGCAAACAATCGCGAGGGGTGTTTTCTAATGGCCTTGCAGTTCTGATCTATCCGTCATGCTTGCCATTCAACATGCCATGGATAAACAGGTAGTTCATCGTGCCATAGCCTTTGCAATTAAACAATATTTTCATCTCCCAAGCCCTTCAGCACCTTGAAATAAGCCCCATTTTTGAGTTCTATCAAGTAATTAATCATATAAAAACGTGTTTATTGGCAGCTTCAAAGGCTGTGTCTATTTCTATTTATTTAGAATCAGAACAAGCATGCTCATGAGCCAACTCCATAATAATTTATTGGCTTATGAAATACATCCCATGTATCATATTTCATATGAAATTTATGTCGTGTATTGCACTTCTTCTATTTATTGGGGCGTGGGCAAAACTTTAGCAATATTTCATCTTCTCAAGCAGGAACGCGGATGAGCACAAGACAAACTACCACTTCATCGTGGACTTTTTTGACGAATCATGCGCAAGTCTTGATGTGCCTGGCAATAAATCCGTCTGAACGCATACGAGACCTTGCAGTGGAAGTAGGAATCACGGAGCGCACAGTTCAACGCATTATCGTTGAGCTGGAAGCTGACGGGTATTTGGAGCACATTCGTGATGGTAGAAGGAATGTATACAAAGTTTTCAGTCGTAAGCCTTTGCGGCATAATATTGAAAAACATCGACAGGTACACGACCTGATCAAATTAATTAATAAATGATTTGATGCAAATCATATTTGTTGGCGTGTGATCGTCTCTTTTGAGGTAGAACTTAACTAACTGGATTAATCTTTCGGGTTACAAGAGCTACTTTATGGAAAGTAAAGACACAGAATATAATAATGAATTGAGTGAAGCATTCTCACTTATGGTAAGCACGCTGAAGAATTCTATGCGAGAGGTAAATCCTTCTACATGAATACTATTTCAGTAAAGCCCCTTTCTCCAGAAGATCGTGAGCAGGTTCGGAAAATTGTATTGGATGCCTCTGAGCCAATTGCACCGTTTTGGCCAATGCGGACCATGGTCGCACAGAATCCCATTCACGGATTAGAATATCTGCCGTTTGATCAGGCTGTTCGAAAAGGCAAGGAACTCCTTGGTGGAAACGGGTATCTCGGAAATGAAGAGTATCGTCAATTTTATCGAAATGATCGTATTACCAATGAAAGTTTTAAGGGCTCTTTTTCCCGGGTTGGGCCTCGCCCTGAGGGGCAAGTTCCTATTGAAGTTGGAAGCCGAAGGTTAACCCCCGAAGATGTTTGGCAATTACACTTACTTTTTGGCTTCGATGAATTGCCGCCATCTCTCCTAGAGTGGGAGTTAAGTGGTGGTGGAGCCACAAAACAGTTTCGGCAGGATCTTCCCGAGAAATCCCGGAAAAAAATTATCGAACAACTCCAATATGAGCAGTATCAGGAATATCCACAAGAGGCCTACCTGACGAATTTATGGGAGAGTGTGTTAACCACCTTAGGGCTATCTGATCTTCATGCTTCATCTCAAATTTTCGAGGATTTGTATTCGCAAACTTCTGCACCCATTTCTTTGTCACCTCAACAAACCATCGGCAATTGGGTTGATGTATTGACCGAGGGAGGACTGGTCGATCAAATCAATAATCAACTCATCAAATGGGTGGCAGCGTTTCTCGATGAAGGATTAGCCGGCTGGGAAATGCCTGGTCGGGAAGAAGGTTTCTACCAGGTATGGCGTAACCTCGCGCAGAAAGATTTTTCAGGGCAGCTTCTCGGGATTACAGATTTCGCCCAAAAAGTACATAGTCTTCCTGCTGCTCCAGAGGATGCGATCCACTTCAGCTTGCACCAGCTCGAAATCCCTCAAGAACAGTGGAAAGATTATCTCTCAAGGCAACTATCATTATTGCCTGGCTGGACGCGATACATACGCTGGCTTGGAGAACATCCAGCATACCATGCGCAAAAAAAACATCCTATTGACACCACACAATATCTGGCCGTGCGTTTATTTTATGAGGTGGAGTTGACCAAAATTAAATGCCAGCAAGAATGGGGAATTGATGGGACGATTTCCAGCTTGACTGCATATTGGAATGATCGACCTGAAGAATACCACCAACAAATTGGTCATGGAGGACAATCCGAGGATCCAATTAAGCAGATAAAATGTAGACATGCCTGGCGATTATTCCATTTGTCACAGTTTCTGGAGTTGTCACCAGAAGAAGTTCGCGATCTCTCGCTTGCTGATGCCAAGATGTTGATGCACTGGTTGGATCACTTTCCCGCTGATCAGCATGGACGAGTATGGATTGAGGCGTACGAAAATTCCTTTCGGGAAACATTACTGAAGAATATTTCAGCGCATCGAGGAACAGTACCGGAGTTGGAAACTCGACCCCATGCACAACTCGTCTTTTGTATCGACGTACGTTCTGAGTCATTTCGTCGCCATATTGAAGCCCAAGGTCCCTATGGAACGTTTGGGTTTGCAGGATTTTTTGGCATTTCCATTAGCCATCAAGCTTTTGATAGTGATCGACGTTCCGATTTATGTCCGGTGTTATTGACGCCTGGTCACGCGGTGACTGAAGCACCTCGGTCGGGAGAAAGAGCGGCGTTAGATAAATATTCTTCTGGTACTCGATGGGGACAATTTGCTCATCATCTTTTTCACGATCTGAAGCATCATCCTATTGGGTCAATGATGGTGATTGATGTATTGGGTTTCTTCTTTAGTCTGGGGTTGGTGGGCAAGACCTTGCTCAAAAAAACATTTCGTACAATAACCTCTATTATCCAGAGTTGGTTTACGTATAGGGTTCCAACCCGGATCTCAATTTCTACGCCATCTAACCCTAACAACCCTGGGATCGGAGAAGTGAATGCAGAAGGGATTCCTGACGGGCTTTCTGGGGGATTTTCTCTTTCGGAACGAGCGACATTTATCGAAAATGGTTTGCGTGCTATGGGGTTAACCCAGAATTTTGCACGATTGGTATGCCTATGTGGCCATGGGAGTGAGACCGACAACAACCCCTATTATGGGGCGTTGGATTGCGGGGCTTGCGGGGGAGCACCAGGCGATGCAAATGCACGAGTTTTTGCTGCAATGGCCAATGAACCTGAAGTTCGACGCATTCTCAAGGAAAAAGGACTGCCGATCCCCGATGACACCTGGTTTCTTCCCGGAAAACATAACACCACGACGGACCGGGTTGAGTTTTACGATCTAGAGGAATTGCCTGATTCGCATAAAGGGGATTTGCAGGCATTGAACAACGACCTTGAAGAAGCTGGCGCGAAGCAGGCTCTTGAGCGATGCCATCGCATTCCCAGTGCTCCAATTGAAATTACTCCAGAGCAGGCTTTGGCTCATGTAGACGAACGCAGTTACGATTGGGCCAATCCTCGACCAGAATGGGGATTAGCGGGCAATGGCGCATTTCTCATTGGAAGACGAAAGCTGACCAGAGGATTGGATTTGGGCGGTCGGGTTTTCTTACATTCTTATGATCCTATTGCTGATCCTCAAGGAGCTATCCTCGAAAAAATCATGACTGCGCCGCTAATTGTCGGCGAGTGGATTAATATGGGTTATTATTTTTCTGCAGTGGATCCGTGGGGGTATGGAAGTGGGAGTAAGGTGTTGCACAATGTCGTTGGGGGAGTTGGGATGATGCTGGGAACCCAAAGTGATTTGCAAATGGGGTTCCCCTTACAAACGGTCAATAATGGGGATGCTCACTACCATGAACCGATGCGACTTTTAGCTATCATCGAACATACGCCGGATGTAATCTCCTCCATCATTCAAAAACACCCAATCCTTCAACAATTATTTCATAATGAATGGCTTAATCTTGTGGCCTTGGACCCTGATAGTTTCGAATTTCATAGGTACAATCCGAATGCGACCTGGGAAAAGATTCATATTCTCTGATTAGACATGGTATTGAGAAAAATGTTTGGACTGCTACAAGGAAATTATTTTTATTTTAAGTACTGGGCTGGTTTGTTTTAGAAGTAATCGAACAACACTGAATCTCTTCAGTCAAAACTGTATCTGATAAATATGGCAACTCGATCTAGACCAATATCATCAGAATTCCTGTTTTTAAAATCCATGGCATTGTTTGGGTTTTGGATTTTATTTTCTGCCAGCTTTGAATTGATTCATCTTGGTTTGGGGCTTGTTTTTTCCTTTGCTGTAGCCTGGCTCAACTCTGGTCATTCACCTTTTATTCCGAGGTTTCGATTGTGGCTTAGAATCTTCCTTTACTTTCCATGGCTTTTTTATGAAATCATTCGAAGTAGCCTTCATTTGTCCAAGCTTATTTTGCATCCTGAGCTTCCCATTGACCCTCATTTAATTTCTGTGAATTCAAAACTGCGTCACCATGCAGCCGTAGTTCTTCTCGGTAACTCTATTACGTTAACCCCTGGAACGATTACCGCAGAGGTTGAGCGCAATAACCTCATTGTTCACGCTATCGATAAAGTCTCAGGCGGAGATGTTGTAAGTAAGCATATCGATTTGTAAATTGCTGATATTTTTAAAGACGAAAAACCGGAGTTATGACAACTTTTCTTTTCTTTGTTTTGGTGTTACTGGTCATTCTCATTGGTGTGTATTTATACCGTGTCCTGCAGGGACCCACAATTTTTGATCGTGTGCTGGGTCTTAATGGCATTTCCACCAAGGCGATAATTTTACTTATTGTTATGGGCGTTTATTTTGATCGAGTCGATATGTTTATTGATATCTCCACTGGCTATGCCCTGATAAATCTGGTCGGAGCGCTTGCCGTGGCAAAATATCTAGAAGAAAAGGGACATTCATAGTATGGACATACTTGCCATAATTTTTATGATCGCGGGATTATTTTTTCTTATTGTTGCTGCAATTGGTGTTGTTCGATTGCCCGATGTGTTCAGTCGTTCTCATGCTGTATCATTAACAGACTCCTTAGGAGCTTTTTTAATGTTAATTGGAATCGCTCTCCATGAGGGACTGGATACAAATACCCTGAAAATTCTAGTGGTGTTGGCCTTGTTGTATATTCTAAACCCAGTCATTGCACATGCCACGATCCGCGCGGCTCTCCGGTCTGGGTTAAAACCTTGGAAGAAGAAAACCTCATGATCTTTTCATTTGAAATTCTTTTACTCCTTCTTCTGCTTATTACTGCTGCAGGAGCCATCCTGGTTAAGGATTTGATGAGCGCCGTTCTGCTCTTGGGCTCTTATAGTTTTTTTCTGGCGTTGGTATGGGCATGGCTCGGAGCTGTGGATGTCGCCTTCGTAGAAGCCGTTGTCGGAGCAGGGTTAGCCACTGTCCTCTTTCTACTGACTCTATTCCGTACTGCTCCCAAAGACAC
>JAJDBI010000039.1 GCA_029261435.1 Nitrospinaceae bacterium | reverse complement strand
CCTGACTCTTAGGGGTGAAAACCTTCTAGATAAAGACTATGTTGAGGTAGGAGGATTTAGCACAGCAGGAATTAATGGATATGGAGGCTTTATTTATAGGTTTAACTGACCAAGATTCTTTTTATCAGAAAGCGGACTGAAATCAAGAGTTTCCTAAAAACGTTTATTTCACACTTCTAATTCGTAGGTAATGGATTCTAATCCTACCTAGCGTACCACTACAGATACATATAGAGTTAGAATTTTATCTCAATATCGCTGACATGTGGATTTTGCCTAATTCTTACAACTTTCTTCAGGTTAAAAAAGCTGTTTTCTGCATCCAGACAATACCCAAATAACTCATCTGTAATAATAAGGTCCGTACGGAGAATATAAGTTAGACCTGAACCAGGGACCCCAGTAGGAAGGGGGGTACTGCTCAACATCGTTCAACAAATGCAATTCTTCAATTTCAATGATCGGAAACCGGTAAGGGTAATCGCCAACTTTCCCCAATTTTTGCCCTGTCACCTTTCCGACACCAATGAGTTTTCTTCCCGATGAATAAATTTCTGGTTCCAAGAAACCTTTATTGAAAAAAAGAAATCTTCCTCCGGAATAATCTCCCATCTCTAGATTCCCTGCAGAATCGAGATTCTTATGCACCAGTTCAATTTCTGTCCCTTCTTCAATATTACGGGTGACAACAATCACTCCGCCAAACAATACGCGCTTTCCTAAAAAAGTTCCTGTGTCCTCAATCAAGGATTCAAATTTAATATTTGGATCAAGTTTTTCCCGTACTTCTCTGGATACTGGGTGGGCGCAACCCAGGAAGATAAAAACAAGAAGAAACCCGGTAACAAATTCTTTATTCTTGCAGAACATAAACCGACGCCCTCCTATAAAAATTAAAGTTTATAGCATGGGATTTGCTTTGAAGAAATAAACTGTGATTTCCTATCGAAACTAATTCAAAATGCACGCGGCCTTAACTTTTGAATAACTCTCCATCACCGCATACCGGGTGCTCTCGAGCTGAAACTCGCACAGTCCATTATCGCTACAACCCTGCTCCATTTTATCCCAGACAGAATGGGAAGGCGAGTATTCGTAAGGCATTACAGCTGAAACAGCCATCAAAGTGTCCACAGATCTTTTGAAGGAATGTAACTGGTCGGAGCATTGCAAATTGTGAGTCTTTCCTTCCCCCCAAACCCCCTTGTCAATACCGCAGGCAGTTACAACATTGCGAGAAAGGTCCGCAGGAAACTTTGTGTGTGGGTAGTAAATTACCGGAGGCAGGAACACCCAAAATGAGGGACTTGCCTTTGGTTCTGTCCTCCAGGAGGTGACGAACGAACCAAATTGTTTAATCGCTCCCTGACATTCCTGTGCAGGTACAGCATTGTTAGATCCTCCTCCCTTGTATTTCAAATTATCAAAGATACTAGAACGAGATTCCTTTTGATCAATTATAAATGTGGGTGACAGAGAAGAAAAATCGTATCGGATTTTTTCTCGATTATCAATTGAAGTGAAAAATGCGTATTTGCTATTAGCATGAATCAAATAAATCTTATCTGGATACTGTCCTGTCAATTTACTGAATTCCCCAAGGGAGGTTAACCATAATTTTTCTGGATTTGAAGACAGGGACTCAATTAGCTTCTCGGGAACACTGGTTTTACCCAACTCAATGAAACGATTGGCATAAAACAGCATCGTTAGCCTTGGGCTATACGGGTTGAGGCGATAGTTACCAATTCTCTGATTTTTCGAGGTGTTGAGATTTATTATTGGTGCAATTTCCCGCACTTCTTTAGATTGCTGATCCAGAGAGACTTTAACCCGAAATGACGTGGTATTGACGAACAGGATGGTTGTGGCGATAACTCCTACCATTATGGCCAGTGCTTGATTTTTTTTGTCAGGACCCAGCCATTCAGAAATTGTTTTTGCATTGATAATGGCAAGAGCCGGAAACATCATGAATAAATAACGTATCACCTGATTTCTGGCTGTACTCATCACCAAAAAGGTGAGCACAGGCCACAGGAAAAGAAATAAAGATACCTTGTCTTTTTCTCTAAACCCACGTTTGCCAAATTGCACCAGCCCTATCAGGGTAATTGGGAGCCAGGGCCAGTAATTCCTATAAAAGTCTTTTGCATAACCCAAAAAATAATAAGGATTAGCAGCATGGCGATTTCCCTGGTTGCCAAGTAAATAACCAAAGTGCATGTCTATAAACTCCTGCCCGTAATGTTGCCAGTTGACAAGATGCCAACTGAATCCTAACGGGAGAACAATCATACATCCCGATACAAACCAGGGATTAATGAACTCTCTCCATTGTCGGCTGAAAATTAAAAAGGCGCCGATGATTGTGAGAGGAAAAAGACCAAGAACACTCTTAGTCAGTATGGCACAAGCCGTTGCCAAGCCGAAAATCAGATACCAGGGCTTTTGGTCCCGGGCTTTCAAAAAAGCGTAAAATGCCAACACGACAAAAAATGCCAGGGGAATATCAACCATACTCCTACGTGAAGCATCAACAAATAACCCTGGAAAAAGCAAAACAAAAGCTGAGGCAAAAGCAATCCAGTAATCTTTATAGATTAACAAGCTCAATCGGTAGGTAATGAGAATGACTCCTGTTCCAAACAGGGCTGAAGGAAAAATTGCGGAATAAGTGGAAACTCCAAATACGCTATAAGCCAAAGCCGTTAACCAGAAAGGCATGGGTGGATTGTCAAACGCAGGAATACCAGAGTATGTGATAAGCCATAAGGAGCCAGACTCTAGGATTTCTTTTGCCTTCTGGGCGTAATAGGCATCGTCGAAATTTTGGATACCGTTATCTAATTGCCGCCCGAGGAATATCAAAAGTGAAGCAAAAATCAGGAATAATATCTGGAGCTTCTTGTTGTTCAGTGCAGAATTCAAATTAGAGGGTGTGAGTGATTGATGGAAGTAAAAACCAACGCGGGAGTTCAAAAACTGCCAGGAACGGACGCAGCCATTTACGCTAGTCCAATTATATGTCGGTAGTATAGGTGTGGATGTGAAAATTATCAATAATAGAGCTATGAACGGATTCTAAATCCGTAGCAGTCAATTTATAGAGTATCAACCTCATAATGTTTAATTACCAAAAACCTGCTTTAACAGGTCGGTAGCCCTTGCCTGGGGATTCGTCCTGATATTTTTTTCTTCTTCCGCCAACATCACGAACAATCCGGATACAGCTCTGTCAGTCACATAACTGTCCAAATCCACTGACTGGGATGAAGCAAAGGGTATGTCCAGGAACCTACCCATCATCTCTTTGTATGCAGAGGTCACCCCCACCTGATTTACCGTATCGCTGACAATGGGTTTAAATGCTCCTGAAATATCATTGAAGGTTTTTTCCCTTAAATAATCTGTCGCCGCTGTATCCCCACCATCCAAAACTTTTTTGGCATCGTCAAATGTCATTTTCTGGACCGCGTCCAATAAAATATCTTTGGCTTGTGGCGATGCAGCCTCCGCCGCTCTATTCATACTCAGAACAAAATTATCAACGGGTTTTTGCAAACCAATATTCTTGAGCATGTCTGCCACATTTTGAATTTTGTCCGGCATGGGAATTTTTATTTGCGGATTCTCCAGATAACCATTTGCCTTGGAGGAATAATCAACGGCTTTGCCTACGCCTACCTGCAGCGCTTCTTTGAGTCCTGAGATGATGGAATCCTCAGAAAGTCCCGCCCCAATTTGTGACTTGTCCTGGGACAAGGAGTCCACACCCTTTTGCAACAAACTATCAAAAAATTGAGCGTTGCTGATACCGGGACTACAAATAAAAATAAATAGTGCAAAAACGTATTTATATCTCATGAATATTATCTCTCATTGTCAGGGTGAACCTCTGAATATTCTGTTCTCTTTCTTTCATCATAACGAACTGTCATTTCCAACTCAACGCTACTTTCGATCTTGACGCGGGGTTATAACTGATTTGCAATACGAACCAAGCCCTTGTCAGCCTGTCTTTTGGGGTTTTTGCATCTGTTTATAGATCACAGGTGTTAAAATCAGCAGACCTAGAAGTGTCAAAGCCCCCAACATACCCGGAGAGGTTATTTCAGAAATGGATTGGAGACTGGCAATACGACTCCCGGCATTGGCATAAATCCACGTGGCAGGCAGTTTCCCCAACAGTGTTCCCACCATAAAAACTTTCCACGAAATCGGGCTCACTCCCATTGCGATATTTACCAGAAAAAACGGGAAAAGCGGAACCAGCCTCAATACCAGCATAAAATGAATATCATTTTCGCACAGCCCTTCATGGATAGGATTCAGCCTTTCTCCAAACCTTTCCTCCACCCAGTCCCTAAGAATGTATCTTGCCACAAAAAAAGCCAGCACCGCTCCCAAAGTCGAGCCCAGGCTCACCAGCAAAGGTCCCAGAGGTAATCCAAACACTGCCCCTGAAAAGATACTAAGAAGCGTTGCACCGGGAAGCAGAAATAACCCGATCACCAGAAACAGCGCCACAAAACCAACCATCACTGTCAAACTGTTGGCTTGATAGAACGTCTCCAGCGGCTCTTGGTTATCTTTAAGCCACTCAAGGTTTAGAGAGTCGCCAGGACCAATAAAATAAAACAGGCTTGCTCCTAGAAGAATCACACACAGCCCTATGCTTTTATCGTTCATTGTAATTTTTTAATCCCTGGAATTATGCAGGAGCCGATTTCTGTCTCATGTGATTTCCTGATTAACCTTGGTTCTAACATTTTTCAGGCCAAGGCCTGCCCTAAAAACCCATTTTTTACCGCTCTTGTAATTCCTTCTACATTGTAATTGTGGTTTGGAAATGGCAAAATCCAAACTTAGCAGAATTTTGGGTCTCAAAATTTTTTGCATCATCATTGCCCAGTGAGAAATCCCGGTCAACTCTAAATTGAGGTTAGTTATATGAAGCGCATAATTGGTATTGGCGGTGGATTATTGGTAGTTGCGGCTATCGCAGTATTCTTCTTATATTCATCACTTGACGGGATTATCACCGCTGCTGTTGAAAAGTTTGGCTCGGAAATCACCCAGACCAAAGTCACTTTGAAAGAAACCAAAGTTTCGGCCACCGATGGCAAGGGAGCTCTACGTGGATTCAAAATGACCAACCCCTCAGGCTTTAAGACTGAAAGCTCTGTAGAGTTTGATGAAATCAGCATGGCTTTGGACATCAAAACAATTACCGAAGACACCATTGTCATTAAAGACATAACCATTTCCGGCCCCAGAATCACCTACGAGCACAGTTCTGGCGGAAGCAATATTGATGCAATTAAAAAAAATGTGGATTCTTATCTGGGAACAGGATCTTCAAAGAAAAAACCTGGTGAAGCTGGCGGCAAAAAGCTGATCATAGAAAAGCTATCCATCCTTAAGGGTAAAGCCAATGTCAGCGCGGCGATCTTGCAAGGTAAAGCCATGTCCGTAGACCTTCCTGACATCGTATTGAAAGACATTGGCAAAAGCAAAGGCGGTGCTACTCCGGGAGAAGTAGCCAGCAAAGTGATGGATTCTTTGCAAAAAAACATTAATGGCGCCGTCAAGCACCTGAACCTGGACCAAATAAAAGAAG
>JAJDBI010000038.1 GCA_029261435.1 Nitrospinaceae bacterium | reverse complement strand
GCCGTAGTACCGAGGACCAGGTTACGGACTCAAAAATTCATACTGGAATTCTTGATAGATTAAAGAATAAAGACAAAGGTCTGCTTCTGGACGTGAATGTGGATGTCTGGGAACAACGGGTGATGCTCACTGGAACACTGGATGATGCTGGAGTGCGCTCTGAAGTTGAAAGTCTCGCAAAACAGGACTCGCGAATAAAAATCATTCACAACCATATTCAGGTAGTGACCACGGCAGAAAAAGAAGCACGGCGCAAACAGAAGGAAAAAGGCGGTGACGAAAAGAGCGGGGCAGGTCAAGCTGTAAATGATTTCTGGATTGAGACAAAAATAAAAGCACAGTTGTTGACGCAGTCAAATGTCACCTCTGTCAACTATTTCTATCGGTCGGTTTTAAACCATATCTACGTGATTGGCGAGGCCGCCAACGACCCTGAGAAAAGTATGGTTCTTTCGATCATCCGTGCAACGGAAGGGGTCAAATCAGTTCAGGAACACATTGAAGTTCCCGCTGATTACTAATAAACAGGGGTTCCACGAACCCGAAGTATTTCTTTCAAAACTTTATATTACATCGCACGTAATCAGAAGCCATGAAAGTTCAACCTGGAACAATAGAACATTAAGGAACTCTTTTGTCGGGAGTTTATTAACACCCACAAACCTTTCAGTCCTGAGGAGCTCAATTGGCCTACTCTGGAACCAGATACTATAGAAAAGCTTAAAAAATTCCCGATTTGGGATCACGCAGTTTTTACCGAATCCAGAGTCTTCCGCAAACTCTCAGCATACTCCAAGCAGGTAAACGATCCTCAACTCCAGGAAGCCCTTAGTTTGCAAGCCTATGAAGAGGGACGTCATGCAGACATCCTGCGATGTTTTTTGAAACAATATGAAATCCCCTTCAAATAACTTAACCAACCTCCACTCGACCAGGACCTGGAAAGCAGTTTTATGATTACTGGAGCAGGAGAATGCATTGACTCATTCTTTGCATTTGGGTTTCTGCAAATCTCGAAAAACTCAGAAGACTATCCTTCGGCTTTGATCGAAGTAATGGAACCCATTGTACAGGAAGAGGCCCGTCACATAATGTTTATCCATAACTGGTTGCTATACATGCGTTACTGCCAAAAGTTTCCAATCCCTCAAATACACGGAATCAAAACTTTACTGGCATTTGCATCAGCAGGTTGGAGTCGGCTGATGGATCTAAAAAAATGGGGAAAAAGTCTTTCACCCTGCAAGCAACAAAGCTGGAAAAATCTTCACTGCACCCCAAAGAATTTATCAATCTTTGCCTTCAGGAAAATAGAAAGAGGTTGGAAGAATTTGACCCACGCCTGTACCGCCCAAAACTCGTCCCACGTATGATGAGTCAGATACAATTTTTCCTTTAAACCTCAGTACAAGCCGTACTAGTTTCCACCTGGAGACTATTTTTTCTTGGATTTTCCGCCGTCAATCTGACTTAGTTTGCGCTTAACAGTTTTTTGCTTGTCCTTGTCGAAATCTACTTTCAAGTAAACCGTTTTATCGAATACTTTATCTACTGTGGCGTCTTTTTTTTTTCCAGCAAAATCAATTTTAATCTTATCTCCCGCTTTCATAACTTCACCTCTCGCTAAAAACCATTAATCTGCTCAATAACAGTATTTCTACCCTCAGAATAACCGCTGCATTTTGAAAAAATTGAGATTAGAGGAAAACTCCCAGCTAGTCAATGTTTTCTTCCTCCTCTCAGGCTATCAGTGATAACCCGCGAGAAATAACTGACTCAGGCTGGAAGAGGAGTTTTTTCGACCTTTTGTATCCCTCCATGGCAAGAAAGCAGTGGAAAAACATCGCAGTCTCACGCCGGGTAGATGGTACAATTGAGAAATTTTTAAAAGCCCTGCCCTAAATGAGCACACAAACCCAAATTGAATCCTTTGATGCGAAATCCTCCGGCGACAAGAAGTCTTTTGCCGAAGTGGTGTTCAACCTTCCTCTCAAGGAGGCATTCACCTATATTATTCCCCCTCAATTCATAGACAAAGTTAAGGTGGGAATGCGGGTTCTGGTTCCTTTTGGCAGACGGCGTATTACCGGGTATGTGGTGAACCTTACCGATAAATGGGACAAGCCGATAATTCTCAAGAGCATCGCCGATCTGCCTGACACCGAACCCATTGTGAGCACAGAGATTCTAAATCTCACTCGATGGTTGGGAAAGTATTACCAATCTTCCTGGGGCGAGGCCATCCGCTCCGCTCTACCAGCCGGGATTGATGATGAGAGCCGGGAAGTTTTTTCTGTGGCGGAACAGGCAAACATGCAAGGCGGGTCTCTCTCAAAGTCAGCACTTAACACTCTGGCCTATATTCGCCAGCAAGGCTCAGCCACATTGAAGCAATGCCAAAAAGGTCTGGGGAAAAACTTCAGTGCCTACACCCTCGCCCGTCTAAAGCAGGATGGGTTTCTGGACGCTTCACACCAAACCCGAACAAGCAAAGTCGGATACCAGTTTATTAAATCAGTACGCCCAGCCAGCCCTTTACCGGACGAGGAAGAAATAGAGCGTCTGCTTAAACGCAGTCCCAAACAAAAACTGGTATTCGACCTGATAAAGCAAAAAGAAATCAGTCTTCCAGAACTGCAAACCCATATCCCAAAAAGTCAGGCCGCGCTGCGCAGTCTCAAAGATAAAAAACTGGTCGAGGTTTTTACCGAGAAAAAAGAACGCGAGGCTTTCGTCGCTGAGGGCACAATGACCCAACCCTTTGGCACGGCTCTAACATTCACACCAGGACAAAAAGCAGTATTTGAAAAGCTCAATTTAGCTATCGAGGCCGGGCAATTCGAATCTTTTCTACTCCACGGTGTAACTGGAAGCGGTAAGACGGAAATATACATCCGGTGCATCCAGCGCATACTTGAGCTGGGCAAAACCGCCATCATGATGGTTCCCGAAATCTCCCTCACACCACAGACCGTGGAACGGTTTCGCCAACGGTTTGGTGACCGGGTGGCTATTCTGCACAGTGGCTTATCGCAAACTGAACGCTATCTGGAGTGGAAGAAAATTCGTGATGAAAAAGTATCAATTGCGGTAGGAGCCCGTTCAGCTGTGTTTGCACCCTTTAAAAACCTGGGTATCATTGTGATAGATGAAGAGCACGACGGCTCTTACAAACAGGACTCCAATCCCCGTTATCATGCTCGTGACACAGCCGTCATGCGAGCACGCTCGTTAAACGCCGTCGTTGTTATGGGTTCCGCGACACCCTCTCTTGAGTCGACGCAAAACACCCGGCTGGGAAAATATCAATATTTGTCACTGGACAGTCGGGTCGGCGAACGCATGTTGCCCCTCGTCAGCCTGGTGGATATGAAACGCGAGCGCAAAGAATTTAAAAATTTTTCCATGCTTTCCGGTACTTTGCGTAGCGCGATTCGCGACCGACTTTCTCGCAACGAACAAATTTTTCTGTTTCTCAATCGCCGAGGAACAGCCCGTTTTGTTTTTTGCCCTGACTGCGGTTACGTATTAGAATGTGCCCATTGCAGTGTCACCCTCACCTTTCACGGCAAGGAAGACCGCCTGCTCTGCCACTATTGCAATTTCAAGGCGCGAATGCCCAACCACTGCGTGGAATGTCATGGAGAAGTGATTCGCTTCAGCGGTTTTGGCACCCAGAAACTGGAAGAAGAAGTCCTTAAAAATTTCTCAGGTGCCCGGGTAACCCGACTTGATCGAGACACCACCCGAGGCCGCGACTCTTTCGCCGATATGCACCGGAATATGAACGCTGGGAATATCGACATCCTTATTGGCACGCAAATGATCACTAAAGGACATGACTTCCCCAACGTCACTCTTGTCGGGGTAGTTCATGCTGACCTGTCCTTGAATATACCCGATTTCAGATCATGCGAAAGGTCGTTCCAGTTAATGACTCAAGTCGCAGGCCGCGCAGGACGAGGGCAAGTACCGGGAAGAGTGATTATCCAGACCAACAATCCCGATCATTATATGTTCGAGTTTGTAAGAGAACACGATGTGAACGCTTTCCATGAGAAGGAATTAAAGTTGAGACAACAGCTCAACTACCCACCCTTCACCCGGCTTGTTGCCATCGAAATTGTCAGCGCGAATGAATCACTGGGCCAGAACACTGCCGCAAAATTAGGACGAGCCCTGACTCGACAGGCAATCTCGGGAGTGGAAATATTGGGGCCATCTAAAGCAGCCCTGTATCAGATTCAAAATAAATTTCGCTGGCATGTAATATTGCGAGGGCAAAGCATGCAGGCCCTGCAAGGTGTCCTGGCAGACTGCCGGGAACTAAACGAGCTCAGATCCACTTCCAGGGGAAAATTCAAACTTTCTATTGATGTCGACCCATTCAACCTTCTATAAAACTAGCTACTCTTAACTTGAAACCCTCTCTATGAAAATTATTCGCTCCATGTACGACTGGGTCCTTCACTGGGCCAGCACTCCCTATGCACTTCCGGCGTTATTTTTTATTTCGTTCGTTGAGTCCTCCTTTTTCCCAATTCCACCCGACATATTATTGATCGCTATGACGGTCGCAGTACCGGCACTGTGGATCAGGTTTTCTCTTTTCTGCTCTGTGGCCTCCGTTCTGGGAGGAATGTTCGGATACTTCATCGGCTATCAATTTATGGACCTGATCGGTAATGGCATCGTAGAGTTCTATCATTTGCAGGCCAAATTTGAGAAAATAGGCGGTCTCTATGATGAACATCAGGGGTGGGCTGTTGCGGCTGCAGGCTTCACGCCTTTGCCTTATAAAATTTTTACTTTGGCAGCAGGTGCGTTCAAGATCGATTTTCCGACTTTTGTTCTGGCATCGGCAATCAGTCGCTCGGCGAGGTTTTTTCTGGTCGGGTTTATCATTTACAAGTTTGGACCTCCCATTAAGGTATGGATCGAAAAATATTTCAATCTCTTCAGCATCGTCTTTTTTATCCTGCTGGTTTTAGGTTTTTATCTATTAAAATTTGTTCTTTGACGGAGCCTTGCTATGAGTGAGCATTGCGTATTATTCATAACCGCCGGATCAACAGAAGAAGCAGATAAAATAAGCCGGGGACTGGTCGAAAATAAACTGGCGTTTTGTGTCAGCACCATCCCAAAAATTCAGTCAACCTATTACTGGGAAGATAAAATCCATGTCGATGAAGAACTTCTTTTAATCGTCAAAACCCGGAAAGACCGTTACGAGGACCTCGAAACATGGGTCAAAAAAAACCATAGCTATGAAGTGCCTGAAATTATAGCTCTGCCTATCGAGCAAGGCCTGCCCGCATACTTGAATGGCATTGATGATTGGGTCGCAAAGGACTGACCATGCCTCATATCCACATCAAGAAGGATTGGGAAATATCAGATAACCTGGCTACTCCAGAGTCAGCCTATATGCGCAGGCGAGAATTCCTTAAAGGCACAGCCCTGACCACCGCCGCCACGGTTGGAGTGCTTTATGGTTGCGGCCCATCTTCTCCTCCTGGGTTTTTGCCTGAAGTGAAATGGAATGAGTTGGAAAAATCAATCTATCCAGCAAAAAGAAATCCGGCCTATGAATTAGACCGCCCAGTAACTGCTGAGAAAATTGCCGCCACCTATAATAATTTTTATGAATTTGGAACCGACAAAATCGACCCGGTGCATTACGCGCAAAAGCTGAACACCCGGCCCTGGGCTGTCCAAGTTGGCGGATTGGTAAACAAACCCACAACGTTCGACATAGACGACTTGCTAAAAACCATGCCCATAGAAGAACGTGTCTTAAAACTGCGTTGTGTCGAAGCC
>JAJDBI010000037.1 GCA_029261435.1 Nitrospinaceae bacterium | reverse complement strand
GAAAAGCCGCCGCTTCATAACCATTACCGCCATGGGCGAATCCCGTATGAGTGAGAAAACCAATAAAGGCCTTGTTCACCTGAACCCGTTGCGGCTGTTCCGGTCCATCTGCACTGACAGCACCTTTTGCACCCTGCGCCGAAATGGTGCCGGGTCCGTTGGTGATGATGAGCCCAAGTAAAACCTGGAACTCATAAAGCTCCGATTCAGAAGGCTGACGACCCAGAAGCGTGACAAATGCTGTTTTGGTGAAACTGTAATTCGGAATCAATTCCTCCAGTTTCACTCCAGCGATGCTGTCTTCAGTATGTCGTGATGCAGGAGCAGATACGCCAACGATGGTGCTATAAATATGAGAGTACCAGGGCAAACGCGTTAAAGTTGTTATTGAAATCTTTTTAGTTCTCAATGCTTCCCAACCCAGAGTGGTCCACACCGCACCAAATAGAGCATCGGATGATAATTTGCCACCATTGGCTTCTGCAAAGTCCTGCACAAACTGAACCAGGACAGAGTAACCAGCTTTATTAAGACAATCAGCAAGCTTTTTAGCACAAGGATCATCGCCATCAGCAAGGAGTGCGTCTTTATACTTATCAGCTTCTTTTAACTGGTCCGCATAATCAAACTTCTCACGCACATCGTTCATCTTGCTGAACTTGAACAACTCTATTAATGCCGAGGAAGTATCCATGGCTTTCTGCACCATTTTTTTACCGCAGATAGCAACAGCAGAAGACACGACAGTATTAGGAGAGTTTCCGTTCTCCCTTGACGCTTCTGCAGCGGCCAGAGTAGCCTGTCCGTGCTGATTGACATACATATTCAGAACAATGTTGGCAATCTTTTCACCATAATCGCAGGTGTAAACCCGGGTCAAGGCATAGACCAGATTCGCTTCAAAGGTTTTGACAGAAGCATCGAGAATGGAGGTGCTATGGATTTTGGAAACCTGGGTCTTCGGGTCCATCATGGAAGCGCCACTGGCATCCTTGAGAGTCTCCCGACGATGTTGAGCTCCCACCATTTTATCAAGAGCTTCGATCTGTTCGTTATAAGGTTCCGATGCTTCAACAACCGGAACATCCAGCTCAGCCGGCAATGACAGACCTTGATTATTGCCAAACCAGCTTTTCAAGTCCAAGCTTCCTTTAGGTTCAAAGTCAGGCTTTTGACCGTTAAGCTCCATGACCTTGGTCACGGCTTCAGGGATATGAGCGATGTTGGTCACCAACGCACCTTTTTTCGAGAAAATCGGTTTCTGTGGCGTGTAAATACCATCCACTCCAAAGTAATCCATGAACCACTTTTCCTTGGCCAAGGCATCGTCTCCAGAACCAGCCAGCGACCCGGCATGTCCGCAAGCCTTACTCAGCCTTGCTTTCCAACGACCCACTACACAGGCAACAATAGGTTTATCGGATTTCAAACCTTTTTCATAATATCCGCCCGGCTCACTGTACATAACCGCGACTTTTGAACGGTCATCATTGTCAAAGGCGTGCAAAAACTCTTTCGCTCCATATTGGATATAAACATCCTTACCACTGGAAACAGAAGTCGTGGTGCCCCACCCTGCTGTGGTCAGATAAACTGCAATGGTGGTGGTGAAGTTTCCTGAGTTTGAAAACAAGGCCACCGTCCCCTTAACCAGAGACTCTTCTGGAGCGTTACCACCCAGTGCACCACCAAGACGGACGTGATTCCAGGCATCAGCAAGACCCAGGCAGTTACCGCCAAACAGATCAACGCCGTTAGCCTGACAAATAGCACGCATGATACGAGAATCTTTAACAGACACTTTTTCTGTCAGTATGATGGCCTTTGTCAAATCCGGGTTTTCGCGTACGGCTTCAGCGATACCATCTTTCACTCCAGAAGGTGGCAGATAAACCACTACAGTATTGAATTTATGTCCGGCCTCCATACCCTCTTTAATTGAGTTGTAAACAGGGATTTTCCCTGTTTTGGTTGTCAGGGACTTGCCTGATTTACCCGGTCCGGTTCCAAATACGATATTGCCACCCGAATAGTCGTTACTAATCGGGGTTACCCCTGAGCTTTCTTTGCCCAGAATATTTAAGACCACAACCCTGTCTTCTTTGACTGCCAGTTCAGACAAGGAGTTGATGCCGCAGTAAAAGGGGAATTCTGCTACGCCTTGCTTATGCATTCAAACCTCCAAAACGAAATCAATTCTTATTGATATTTAAAATTCAGTTAACCCTGCACCCAGCCTAACGGTGCCAGAGGATCTTTATATTTTAAGTTTAGCTTTAATCTCATCCTTCCCACCGTTCTTCATCCACTCATTAACCGCCAGGGTGTAGTTGATCACCTCGGACATGGCACTGTCATGTCCGAAGAAACGGTAGGGAATATTTAAAGAATCGAGAATGTCTCGCAAATAGTTCATGCCGCGAATAACATTGGGGCCACCTCGTCCCACCACAACAAACAGGGGAGTCGGTCCATGGGTCTGAAAGAAATCTCGTAGCCC
>JAJDBI010000036.1 GCA_029261435.1 Nitrospinaceae bacterium | reverse complement strand
CCAAACGGATTAGCCGGAAAGGAGCCTACCGGAGCAGTATTGGGAAAACCGTCAGACATGTTTTCAGTCCTGATATTCATGACACATTTGCTATCACAGAAATTAGACTTGGTGGCATCGAATTCATTGCCCCAGTAAAATTCCGTATCAGTACCCCCGCGTGCAGCGTATTCCCATTCAGCTTCTGTGGGCAAACGTTTACCGGAATTTTTACAATAATCTCTTGCCTCGTGCCAGGTCACGCTTTCGACGGGCAGGTCAGCCCCTTTAAACCGTGAAGGGTTATGCCCCATAAAGGCTTGAAATCTGCCCTGGGTTACCTCAAATTTATCTAATTTAAATGGGTTCAGGCAAACTTCATGTGCCGGCTGCTCGGATACCGCACCCTTATCATTACCCATTTTGAAACAACCCCCTTTAAGCTCTATCATTTCAACCGAACCAGAAGATCCGGCCTTGGCGATCAATATATTTTCAACTTTGGCCTGCAGTTCCTGAACGTACGCATAATCCCTGCCAGCAACACCTTGGTATTTAATCGTTGCAGAATCGTGTGAAGCAAGAATCATTTTCCCGGTTTTCAGATTAAAGAGGCGATAATACCGGATAGGCTTTGCCTTTTCTCCATCCACATAATTTCTCATATTGTTGCCCCCATCGTCAGGAGCGATGACATCTTCATCAACAAGTTCCGCCTCGAAGGACTCCGATTTACCTGTTAGAGTGACCAAAACGATTTTTTGGGTGGATACTTTCATGGCTAAAATACGGTCCACCAATAGTTTTGTTTCTTTATACTTTTTCAGTTGAAATCTGACTTCGGCCAGAGAACGCATGACCCTCCAGTTTCCCGGATCCATTTTCAGGGCTTTGGCATAATGCTTTTCGGCCTCCCCTACATGCCCCTCGACCAATTTATCATCTCCCTTAAGCGTTTCATCGATCACGCTCGAAAAACCCATAGCGGGGAATAACAATAAGTTAAGGACAAATAAACACAACGTAAATTTAAAAAATGAAAAAGGGGTCTCCGTCATCATTCGGCTCCTGTCATGGAAAAATTGAATTGATCGGCGAGTATTATAACAGTGGAGGTGGTTCACACCAAGCGGAGAACATTTACTTTGAAAATTTCAATATCTTGGTCTTACGGGCAAGCAAGACCTTGATTCAAGGTGCTATCGCTCATTGGGGTTTCGCCAAGGGGGGGGAGGGTTTTTCACCCTTTTTCTTCTTTTCGCTTTTGTTGTCCTGTTCCGATTTTTCTTTTTTAAGGTCTCCCCATCCCGAATCCACTTTTTTCTTCTTATTGTGCTGATCTCTTCGGGGAAAATAATCAATTTCATCAATCATGATTTGCCAGGAGTTTTAAGGATTATAGATTTAATTTGGTCTACGGCAGGTCCTTTCATTCCCAATGCTAGAGCTCGGCTCAAATGATATTGGCTCTTTTCTTTCTGATTCAGGGAATGATAAGTCATTGCTAAATTAATATGACCGGGCCCATAATTTGGGTTGACTTTAAGCGCATAATTAAAAAAATGTATGCCCTCTTCACGTTTACCTCGAAAAACCAGAAGCTGAGCGAGAGATTCGTAAGCCTTCACGTTTAACCGCCACTCACGAATAGCCGAACGCAACACTATTTCCGCTTCCTCAACTTTACCCTGCCTTCTTAAATTATTGCCCAAGAGAACCAGCGTTGGGCTAGCAACTGGATTATAAACTAAAACCTTACGATAAAAACGGTTAGCTTCATCGATCCTACCCTGAGCCTGCCAGGTTTGCCCAAGCATGAAATACGACTGCCAGGACTGTGGCATCATTTCTACGGCCAGGGTGTAATCAGCCTGGGCTTCATCAATTTCACCTCTTCTTAAAAGAGCTTCACCTTTTTTAACCGCCTCTTGATATTTCATTCGAGCACTGATTTCTGATTGCGTCTTCGTCGGCGTTGAAATCAGCACTATGACCAGCAGCAGAAAACTTATAACCACACTCTTGCTCAGTATAAATATTGGGCTCAGAGTTAATGACTGCAACCATGAGTCTCGCTCCATCCACTTCAGCACAACCCAAACTGCCAGCAACCCCGCCAGTTGAAACAACGGAAACACTAAAAGAAACAATCCATCAAGATAGTCCCAGGGTTGCGGATGAGGAAGGGAGAGCACCTTAAAAAAATTAGTCTCTCGCAATAACAAGTCGGGACGGTTTATTAGCACTTCTATAGATGACCTAAGAGCTTTCAAGGTGAGCTCTGGGTCTTTGGAAAACATAGTGACCTTATACTGAATGAGCATGGAATATTGCGCTAAAATCGCAGACAGGCATCCCAGAAGAGCAATTCGCATCATCCATTTAGATCCGGTTTCTGAAATACGCAACAACACATTACCCAGTCCCAGCGCAAAAACTGGCAAAGCCGAGATCAGATGTCGGTGCCCGTAGGCGGCAGAGTCTTCTGGATATATAATAACAATGGCAAAAATTCCTGCTAAATAAGCCAGCAAACCCGGACGAATTTCTTTCAGCCATTCATTCTTGAGAAATAAGCCCACCACTCCCACCATTACCAGCGGCATAGAGAACAGCAGACCCCATTTGGAAGAAAAAAACAGGCCCCACATTTTTTCAAGCAGTGGCAACAAGGAGATACCGGATAAACCCTCTCCAGCAAACTTCATATGCCTTGGAGGAAATGGCACCCCATTGAGTTGAAACCAGCATACTATCTGAGGAAGCATGACCGGAATAAACCCACCCAACATAGCTCCGCTCAGCACGGTTATTTTTTTAACGGTAGCGACTGATTTCAGGTTGGCGCGGAAACTCCACAACAGATCCACCGCAAACAAGGCAAAAAAAGCGATATTGATCACCCTTGTCACACAAAGGAATCCAAGTAAAGCTCCCAACACTGCATAGCGAAGGGGATCTTTGGATCGGCGGAAATGGATCCAGGCAAATATCAAAACAGAGGCTAAGAAAAATTCGACGGTATGGGACATGCGCTGACGGATGAACGAAAAATAAATCAGCGGAGAGGCCAGCCAGATGGAAAGTGTTACAAACAGGGCAAACCGTTTATCAATAAATGAATGTAGCGTTTTAAAAACCAGCGCCAGACCGGCAAACAGGAACGTGACCGAAGCTACAGCCGTCGAAATGTAATAAGGAGCTGAATAGCCCCCCACCGAAATGGGATAACCTAATCCCTGATAAAGAAGGGCCAACAAATGCCCAACAATAAAAAATGGCAGGAACATAAGTGCCTGACCCATTTGCCAGTTATTGAAAACATAGCCGGTCGGCATGAATTCTTCAGAGTGTGCATAATGAAGTTCGTTAAAAAAATCGAGGTCACCGTCAAAAAATACCGAGCGCAGAAACGCGTAATAACCCGTGTCATCACCGGCATCAATCGTCGTTACTGAGTAATAGCCTTTATGAATATCTGGGGGAATCCAGTCATTAAAAATACCAAGAGGCGTGAGAAGGAGAAAGGCAAAAAACAAAGTGCCGCCCAGAATAAGGCGTTGATTCATGTTTTTTATTCCAGAAAAAGTTTCTCTTCGAGGAAATCCTTAGAGGGTGAGGGAGAAACGATGGTTACTTACTGGCAACCGGCTGAGTTTCCAACACGAGACCTTTTTCAACCAGTTTCTTATGAGCATCTCCGACACGCGAAACCGCTTGTTGACTATCGCTCCAGGCAATCAGGTCCTTAAGACCTTCTCTCAACGATAACTCGGGGACAAAACCCAAGGCTTTGATTTTCGAGATGTCTGCATAACAATCGCGAATATCACCATTGCGGAACTTGTAAATCACATCAGGACTGAAGTTTTTGCCGCATAGTTCAATGAGAGTTTCTGCCAAATCCAGAATTGAGGAAGGCTTACCGGTACCAATATTGAAAATACCATCATTCGCATCAGGGTGATCCAATAAAAGAAGTTTCCCACGAACCAAGTCTCGGACATGGATAAAGTCACGACGCTGTTTACCGTCCTCATAGATCAGGGGTGGTGCATCGTTCTTGATTGCGGAACAGAAAATAGCCGCCGCTCCTGTATAAGGATTGTTCAACGACTGACGTGGACCGTAACAATTGAAATAGCGACAAGCTACGGTAGGGATTTGGTGAGCTTTGCCAATCATCAGAGAATACACTTCCTGATCTTTTTTGCTTTGCGCATAGACCGAGGTGCAATCCAGTTCCTTATCTTCATCAGTAGGAACAGGTACTACAGGCAAAGCGCATTCGGGACAAAACATTTCCCATTTCCCTTCAGCAAGCTGGCTTTCAGGCCTAGGTTTGGGACTGATTTTCCCATGTTTAGGGCACTGGTAGCAACCTTCTCCATAAAGGCTCATGGAACTGGCAACGAGAACTTTTTCAACCTTGTGTTTTTCGTTGACCAGAATGTCCCATAACACTCCTGTACCCTGAACATTTGTGGAAACGTACTGATCGATAGCATACATCGACTGACCCACGCCTACCTCAGCGGCATCGTGAATCACAAGTTCCACATCTTCGATGGCTTTTTTTAGATGGTCTCGATAACGGACATCTCCCTTGATGAACTCCGCTTCCGAATGCAGGTGCTCAGGCCTTTCGGCATTTTCTCCATGCACCTGTGGATTGAGGTTATCGTAAACCCGGACGGTATCTCCCCGTTGAACCAACTGGTCCACGGTATGCGACCCTATGAACCCGGCCCCGCCTGTAACCAAAACCCTTTTACCCATTATTCTCTCCGGTTTATTAATAGAGATCCCGACTCTCTCCAGTCGGTGTCATACTATCGCTAGCTATCATATCTCAATCGGCAATTTTGCGGAAGGACTTAAGCACTATGATCTTTTCTCGCCAATCACATTTTTTTGAAGCTCCAACTTAGACGGAATTCCTCAAAACACACTATCAAGCCCCCCATTTTAAGGAGATTGCCTCAGCAGGAGTAGTTTGCCAGGTCTCGATGAATTTTCAACCCATGTTGAAATTCAAACCAAATTGGGCAATAATTCAGAGTGTATAGCTTTTCCTCCTTCCCTCAAGAGTCGGCCGTGAACCTTTCCTGTATCATCGTAAATTATTACAGCAGTGCTTCCCTAAAAAATTGCCTTGAGTCGGTTTACCAGACTCTGAGAAAGATCTCCTTCGAAGTCATTATTGTAGATAACAGCCAGAACGACCCAGGCATGACATCCCTTAAGGAATCTTATCCACAAGCCCGGGTAATTCAGAATGCTACAAATATTGGCTTCGCCAGGGCCAATAATCAGGCCGCCCTATCTGCTCAAGGAAAAACCCTTCTTTTTTTAAACCCCGACACTATTTTAGCCGATCAAGCCATTGTGGAAATGGTTGCGCATCTGGAATCCAATCCAGATATTGGTGCATTGGGCCCCAAGGTATTAAATACTGATGGCAGTTTACAATACTCCTGCAGACGATTTCCAACTCTCATGACAGGTTTTTTCAACCGCTATTCTCTGCTTTCGCGGTGGTTCCCAAGTAATCGATTTACAGTTCAGTATCTAATGAAAGATTATAATCACGATGAAAACCGGGAAGTCGACTGGTTATCTGGGTGTTGTCTCATGGTTCCCCGCGCAATATTTGAAAAAGCAGGTGGGTTTGATGAACATTATTTTTTATTCAATGAAGATATAGACCTTTGTCGAGCCATCAGCCAAAACGGATACAAAGTGATGTATTTACCACACGCAAAAATAACTCATCATGTCAGCACCAGCAACAGCAAGGTGCCTGCAAGGATTATTATCAAACGACACCGCGGTATGAAGCATTATTTTGGAAAACATCACGGCAAAAATCCGTTCACAAAAATAGCAGTCAATGTTGCAATCACCCTCCGATGTTTATCCCAGCTTGCCTGCAACATGTTCAAAGAAACCCGGGGTCACCGTTAAATGGAATTTAACACTTTTCCCTTTTCAGGAGAGATTTATTTGATCGGATACTTTGTGGCACTGGCCTTATCCTTTGCTCTCACCTTCTATCTGATAAAAACCATTAGAGGTATCAACTTTCTAACGTTTCTATTGAACCGCTTCCCAGTATTGGCGGGGAAAAATGTCAGTCCTTTCGGAGGAGTTCCAGTTATCCTCTCGTTTCTAACAACACTCTGGCTACTGTTATTTCTCGGAATGGTGGATGCCCGCAACGTCAACCTTTTCACCACTCTCACCTTGGGGGTGGGACTTATGTTTTTTCTGGGCATCTACGATGACATCACCAATTGCTCAGCCAGATTAAAATTATTCATCCAGATCATAATTGCCTGCATTCTTTATTTCTCTGGCTTTCAAATTGAACGTATCGGCAACCTGATTGACCTTGGCCCCTTCTCAATCCTGCTGACAGTATTATGGATCGTTGGTATCACCAACGCCATCAACCTGATAGACGGCATGGATGGACTGGCACCGGGAATCATTTTTTTCTCCTGCCTGACATTGGCTTTTGTCTATCTAGAACGTGATATTGTTGAGGCTTCTTTTTTGGCTGTGGTTCTGGCGGGAAGCATTTTGGGGTTTTTCTTTTTCAATTTACCACCCGCCAAAATTATTTTAGGGGATACGGGGAGCCTGCCACTGGGCTTATTAGTCTCACTCATCACGCTTCTTCCTCTTAATCAAGGCCATACAGATGAAATTTACTACCTTATTCCAGTCATTACTCTGCTGATCCCGATTACGGATACCGCCTTCGCTTTTTCCCGAAGAGTCGTTAAAGGAATCAGTCCTTTCACTAAGGACGCCAACCATTTTCATCACCGGCTGGAAAAGCTCGGGCTCACTTCGGGGAAAGCCATTTCTATATTATTTGCAATCGGTTTTTATTTCGATTTAACCGCGATGGTTCCTGTATTTCAGATCAACCTTATCCCCAACTTCATTCCCATTTATTTTATTTTCATTATAGTCAGCGTAGCCATTCTGATTTTCATCCTACAAAAAGCTGAGAAAAAACAAAATCATGAGTAACACTTACTCAATGAAAGCAAAGCTGTTTTTCTCAATTCTGGCGATATTGGTTCTCATCCTTATCGCCTATGCAAATACCCTGTTCTCGCCTTTCAACTTTGACGACCAAGCTCTCCTACAGCACATGAATACCTCGAGCAACTACTACAACTTTTGGCCTGTTCGATATCGGCATGTTATTTATTTCAGTTTCAAATTAAATCAGTCCTTAAGTGAACTCAATCCGATCAGCTATCACCTGACCAACCTCCTATTTCATTTCCTTTCATCAATAGCTGTTCTACTCATAGCATTTAAAACCTTCAGTAAGAGCAGACAATGGGAGAGTAAAGCAGCACTTGGCCTCTCTATTACTGCTGCCTTTCTATTTGCATTTCACCCCATTCACACAGAAGCCATCACCTATCTTTCAGGGCGGGCAAGCGGAATCGGAGCTTTCTTCTTTTTGCTTGCTCTTTTATTTTTTATCATGGGAAGCGAGCGCGGTCGAGACCTGAATATTCCCCTGTTTTATTCACTGGCCTTGTTGGCATTTGGCCTTGCGCTTCTAAGCAAAGAAACAACCCTGGTCTTTCCACTGGCAGCTATTTCATATGACCTGTGCTTCATGAGGAACGAAAACTGGCGTCCTTTCAAGGGGCGCCTGCTTTTTATCTACTTTCCTCTTTTTGTTTTTATCGGAGCATTCTTGTTCTTCACCCCGATGATAAGTGACTTGGTTTTTAGTTGGCTTGGAAAAATAAATATCGACTATGCATTAACGCAAACCAGGATAATAGGCTATGCCTTGAATATATTCATGTTCCCTATCAACCTGACTTTTGATTATGATTTTCCACCCCACTGGGCCGAATTACGCTTTATACCTGCCACGATCTGGTTTTTTGTATTGTTTGCCTTCATTAAAAACTTCAGGAAGGTTTCTCCCGTAGCAACCTTTGCATTATTGTGGTTTCTCATTACCCTTTCACCAACTAACAGCTTTTTGCCTCGCACGGATTTATTGAGTGAGAGAAATTTATATCTCCCCTCTTTAGGTCCTATCTTTTTAATCGCCTACGTATTTTACTATTTATTTTCAAGAAGCTCGGAAGGCAGACTGTCAAAACAAGGCATGACCCTACTGGTAATACTATTTTTAATACTGGGATCCTTATTAATTACCCGGAACTCGGTTTATCGTACAAACATCCTCCTTTGGGAAGACACCTACAAAAAATCTCCCTCTGACTTGAAGGTCCTTCACAATCTCAGCCATTTTTACCTGGAAGACAAACGCTACCAACAAGCCCTAGTACCTCTATTAAGGCTTTCGCGTTCCGTGGCAGATGATTTTTACAGAGCTTTTGCCCACAGCAATCTGGGAAGCATTTACACACAAAGTGGCAACTTTGAACGGGCGGAAAATGAGTTCCACAAAGCCATCGAACTGGAACCCACTCTGCCTCTTGGATATCTGAACTTGGGGACTTATTATGCATCCCGTGGGGAGTTTCGTCAGGCCAGGGAAGAGTTCCTCCGTGCCAGAAAACGATATACTCTATACAAGTGGGGTTACCCCATGCCCATAGAACTTGATCTGAACCTGGCCAGGGTAAACTTGCAGTTGCAATCTTTTACTGAAGCAGAGAAATATACTCGCCAATACCTGCAAGGAGTTCCAGGCTCCCCTGAAGGACTACTACTGCTGGGGAGAATTTATCAAGAAAAAGGGGAAATAAAACTGGCCGAAGAAACCTACCGAAGCATTCAGGGAGGCGGAGTGACCTCAGCCAAGGCATATAACAACTTGGGCATCCTTTATATCAAGCAAAAGCAATACGAAAAAGCCCAAGATGCTTTTAGTTCTTCAATAAAACTTTACCCGCAAATTCCTGACGCTCATTACAATATTGGCAAACTAATTTTGGATTTAAAGGGCGACCATACTCTTGCACGCAATCATTTAGAGGCCGCTCTGGCCTATAACCGGAGCCCTCCTCTCAAGCAAGAGATTAGCCGTCTTCTTGAACAGACCCTATCACCGTAACTTTTTTTTCCGGGTATAAGGAACCCAAAAATTTCTACTCATCGCATCCACCACCTTTTCCCCTGCCACAGTTTTACTATTTTGTGTTTCTTTACGAAGTTTTAAAACCCTCGGAAGTCCTTTCAAGGCATCCCATCTTGCTTTAAAAACGGGAACGGCTTTTCCTTTCAGGGAAAACCAGATCAAAGCGACCACGCTAAACAAAACATGCTGAGGCAGATAAATCCAGAACCATATTCCCGGCATATTACGAAAATATGACCAAACCAGATTTCTCTGACCATGGTACACCGCAAAATCACTATATCGACTGGTAGTGCCTGATCCCACGTGCTCTACCACTGCATTGGGAACATAAATGCATTGATGTCCTATTAGACGCAGCCGAAAGCTCAAATCTACATCTTCGTTATAACAATAGAAATGTTCATCAAAGCCTCCTACTTCTATAAAAACATCTCTAGAAATTAATGATGCTGCGGCACAGGGTGAAAATACTTCTCCCGATACCCTGTTAATTGTTGAAGATTTCATGCCATAGTCACGGCGCCATGCGACTCCTGAAACGTGGTAGATATCTCCGGTACCATCTATCAGGTCATTCCCATATCCAAGCATATGGCTTCCGAACATCTTCACATCTGGAAAATCTTCAACAGCTTGCATTAGTTTTTCCAACCAATCGGGGCAAGCAAAAGCATCAGGATTCAAAAATGCAATCCAATCACAATCCTCAACCTGATTGACAGCCAGATTATTTGCACTGGCAAAACCTGTGTTTTTATCTAAACGTATAAACTCCCAACCCCTAAACCTATGTTCAAGACCTTCCATAGAACCATCGGTACTGGCATTGTCCACCACCAGAACCCGGGCTGGAGACAAAGTCTGTTCCTTGAGATTCTGTAAACATTTCCCCAGATATTGGCCCGAGTTCCAGTTCACAACAACGACGGCAATGGATGGAGAGTGTTTCATATTTTATAAACAGGAATAATTTAGAGTGCGATTCAATGTTGCCAAGTTTCATTGACTTGAATATATGGATTCAACCACTTATACTTCTCAAAAGGACTTGAAGTATTTCCTGCAAACCTTGTTTTATCACCTTCCGACAGGTTTTTACAGCGATGAAAACATTTTTTGTTACGGGCGGTGCCGGTTTTATCGGTGGCAACTTTATTCATAGCCTGATGAAAACCAATCAGGCAAAAGTTATCAACTATGACAAGTTAACTTATGCAGGAAATCTTGATACCTTGGTCAGCGTAGAGAAAAACCCCCATTACACCTTTGAACAGGGTGACATCTGCGACAAAAGCAGATTAAGAAACTTGTTTAAACGATATGAAATTGATGCGGTTGTCCATTTTGCTGCCGAATCTCATGTCGACCGGTCCATTGAAGCACCCGGAGATTTCATCCAAACCAATATGGTAGGAACCTATGAACTTTTAGAAGTCATACGCTGGTATTGGCAAGAATTGAGTGCTTCCCGAAAAAACAGTTTTCGGTTTCTTCATGTTTCTACAGATGAGGTTTATGGATCTTTAGGAGAAGCTGATTTATTCACTGAAGAAACTGCATACGCTCCCAATTCCCCTTATGCAGCCTCCAAAGCCTCTTCTGACCATCTGGTGAGAGCCTACCACAAAACATTTAACCTACCGGTACTGACCACCAATTGTTCCAACAACTATGGCCCCTATCAGTTTCCCGAAAAACTCCTGCCATTGATGATCACCAAAGCTTTATCTGGAAAACCTCTTCCCGTATACGGAGACGGAAAACAGATAAGAGACTGGCTTTATGTTGAAGATCATTGCCGGGCCATTCTTGAAGTTCTGGAAAAAGGTACCATAGGGCAGGTTTATAATATTGGTGGGCATAACGAGAAAACCAATCTGGATGTTGTTCAAACGCTCTGTCATATTTTAGATGAGATGATGCCGGATTCTCCGCACCGACCACACGAAAACTTGATCAGTTTTGTCGAGGACCGCCCTGGACATGACCGTCGCTATGCGATTGATGCCAGTAAAATTCAAAATCAACTCGGTTGGGTTCCCCAAGAATCTTTTGAGACCGGTTTGCGAAAAACTGTGCGCTGGTATCTAGATAATAATAATTGGACCGAGCGGGTGCTGTCAGGAGCTTATCAGGGAGAACGACTGGGTCTTGAGAAACTTTAAGGAATGTTTAAAATGATAAATAAAGGAATTATTTTAGCGGGAGGGTCAGGAACCCGGCTCTATCCATTAACTCAGGTTGTCAGTAAGCAATTGATGCCCCTCTATGACAAGCCGATGATCTATTATCCGCTGAGCACCCTCCTGCTGGCTGATATCCGAGATATTTTTGTAATCACCACGCCTCAGGACCAACCCCTGTTCCAGGAACTTTTGCAAGATGGAAGCCAGTGGGGAGTCAATATCAGTTATGGCGTCCAGCCCAACCCTGATGGCTTGGCCCAGGCATTCATCATTGGCAAGGACTTTATCGGTAATGATGGATGTAGTTTGATCCTTGGAGATAACGTTTTTTATGGCAACGAACTGCCTGAACTTATGGAAAAAGCCCAGAGACGGGAAACGGGAGCCACCGTTTTTGGATATTGGGTGAAGGACCCGCAAAATTATGGAGTGGCCGAGTTTGATCACGACAACAAAGTAGCCAGCGTCGAGGAGAAGCCTCTAGAGCCTAAATCGAATTATGCCATTACCGGACTGTACTTTTATGACAATCAGGTCGTTGACATCGCCTCCTCCATCAAACCTTCGGCGCGAGGTGAACTTGAGATCACTGATGTCAACCGGGTATATCTTGAGCAATCCCAGCTATCTGTTGAGAAAATGAGTCGTGGATTTGCCTGGCTGGATACAGGCTCTCATGAATCCCTGCTGGACGCCGCCAACTTCATTGAAACCATTCAAAGACGGCAAGGACTGATGGTCTGTTGCCCGGAAGAGATTGCTTACAGCAAAAGCTGGATCACAGCAGAGGATCTGGAAAAACGCGCTCGATCACTGAACAAAAACGGATATGGGCAATATTTACTACGATTGATTCAAAATAAATAATTCTTAATTACTGAAAATCTTTAAGATGACTAAGGAGTTTGATTCATAGCGTAGAGCAGTTGACATTACTAATCCATATTAACCTGTCGCACTTAACCGCTGACGTAGCCCTTCATATATTTCCTTCATAATCCCCTCCATATTATATCGGTAACTCCAGTCAGGATAGTCTGCCTTAAACCGGCTAACATCGCTAACCCACCAAATATGGTCTCCAAAACGGTTTCCATCTTCATAACTCCATTCGATAGTATTTCCCGAAATATTCTCACACATTTTGATGGCTTCAAGCATAGAGCTATTACTGTGGCGCCCACCCCCAATATTATAAACTTTTGCTATTCCCGGGTTTTTATAGAAATGGTACAAGGCATTCACCAAGTCAAAGCTGTGTATATTGTCGCGAACTTGTTTTCCTTTATATCCAAAAACTGTGTAAGGTTTTTTCTGCATGGTGCATATCATCAAATAGGAAAGAAAACCATGCAGCTCAGTTCCGGAATGAGCGGACCCAGTTAG
>JAJDBI010000035.1 GCA_029261435.1 Nitrospinaceae bacterium | reverse complement strand
CCAGCGGAGGATGTAGTAGGTCTGGCGAACCCAGTTGAACAATCCACTGTCTTCAATCAGGCTGGTCCGGCAATACATGCACTGGGCATCCGTATTGCGATTGGGAAACCCGCAATTCAGGCATAGTTTACTGTCTGGATTTTGGTTTAAAGTTACCGGTTCTTTTTTAGGCTTATCCATCTAACTCCTCAACGGGTATATCCTGCCCCGCAGGGGTAAATATATATGTACTATAACGGCAAAGGAGAAACTTCTGGCAAGAGCTAAATTGCCGAGACGCCCTAAAAATTCGTTTATTACAGGTGATTTCGAATTTTATTACTAATAACAGTCCCTGTCAATCTTCAATACATTGAGTAGCACTTACCCAAGCCTGCACCGAATTATTATTCATGATTGAACTGAGAGGCTCAATTGCATATAATCCAGTTCCTACTTTTAAAATTGAAAACTCCATTATCATGAAACACATTCTTTTCATCGTTTTATCTCTTTGTATAGTTTCGCCTGGTTATACCGCACCCCCTTTAGAAGAAATGGCACTCATTCCGGCTGGAAAATCCCAAATGGGAAGCAGAAAATCCCTGTTGGAACTCAAACCTCACGATTTATTCAATACCGACAGGCATACTCTGGGACCCGAAAACCCGGCCCATGAGGTCTATCTCGATACTTTCTATATAGATATTTATGAAGTCACAAATGCGAAATACAAAAAGTATGTGAATGATACCGGAGCAAAAAAACCCCAGGGCTGGGGAAACCCTGATTTCAGCGCAAACCAGCAACCCGTGGTCGGAGTTTCCTGGAAAGAAGCCGTGGCCTATTGCAAATGGAGTGGGAAAAGGCTTCCCACTGAAGCTGAGTGGGAAAAAGCAGGACGAGGCAAGCGCGCGATCAAATACCCCTGGGGAGACTCCCCACCCGATTCAGAAAAACTGAACTATAACGAAGAAAAGATGAAGACCATGCCAGTAGGCTCCTATGAAAAAGGCAAGTCAGATTATGGCATCTATGATCTTTCAGGAAACGCTTCCGAATGGGTTCATGACTGGCATTTCCCCGAATACTATCTGTTTTCTCCCAAAGCAAACCCGAAGGGTCCTGAAAAAGGACAATACAAAATTATTCGCGGAGGAAACTGGAGAAACACCATAGAATATGTCGACCTGACCTACCGCAACGCAACCACACCTCGCATGCGAAATACGGGTGTTGGATTTCGTTGTGCTAAAAACGCATCTTAATAAAACTACTAAGAAAGAGCTATAGGGTTAAGCCCCTTTGAGGCGAGATAAAACTCTGTCAAGCAGGAGGTCGGCAATTTCTAGCTTCGGTTTCAAGGGAAGGTTTTCCATATTTTCTTCACGATCAATGATCGTCACTTGATTGGAGTCAGACTGAAACCCGATTCCCGGTGCGCTGATATCGTTGGCGACAATGAGATCAAGATTCTTTTTTTTCAGTTTCTCCAGAGCACTCTCGACCAGATTCTGACTCTCCGCTGCAAAACCCACCACCAGTTTGCCTGAATCACGCTCAGCAACTTCCAGCAAAATATCCCTGGTCGGGACCAGTTTGAGAACCAGACCGGCATCACCCTGCTTTTTAATCTTTTCTTTTTCCAGTGTTTCTGCAGCAAAATCACCCACCGCTGCAGACATCACCAGAACATCACAGTTTTCAAGATGGGCCTGAACCAGATCATTCATCTCATCTGCTCTTTTGCAGGGTTTAAAGTCTACACCATGGGGTGGCTTTAAATAAGTAGGACCACTGATGAGAACGACTTCCCCTCCCCGCGCCTTGACCTGCTCGGCCACGGCATAGCCCATTTTTCCAGAAGATGGATTAGACAGATATCGTACCGGATCAATAGCCTCATGAGTGGGTCCGGCTGTGATGAGAAATCTTATGCCATTCAAGTCATCACGCTGGCTAAAAAAACCTTTGATCTTCTCCAGAATAACAGCAATGTCGGCCAAACGTCCCGGCCCAATCACTCCGCAGGCGAGTTCACCTGATTCAGGATCGACAAATCCCACGCCTCTGGACTTGAGTGTAGCAATATTATCCCTCACGGCAGGGTTCCCCCACATGCCTTCATTCATGGCAGGGGCAATCAGCACCGGACCTTTAAACGCCAAATGCAAACTGGACAAAGCATCGTCAGCAAGACCATTTGCCATTTTTCCCAATATGGAAGCGGTGGCAGGAGCAACAACCAGAAGATCGGCATTTTCGGCAACGCGGATGTGTTCCATCTCTGCGGAATTCTGCGCATCAAATTGTGTATGGTAAACCGGATTGCCTGAAACCACCTCAAATGTCAACGGTGCTACAAATTGCCCGGCATTGGCGCTCATCACAACCCGCACCTCGGCCCCTTCTTTCACCAACAGGCGCACCAACTCCACAGCCTTGTAAGCGGCGATACTGGCCGAGACACCCAATACAATCTTTGCGTTTTTCATGATTCAATTATATGTATTAATTCCCGGGCAATCAATGTTTTTAGACAATGGGGAAGATTGACTTTTCACCATTCATTCCATAGAGTATCACCATTGTTTCCCAGCTGTTTCTTACACCTTCTCCTGCCCGAAATATGCCTGAACTAAGAAAAGATCCAATCGTCAATCGCTGGGTCATTATTTCCAGTGAGCGCGGCAAACGCCCAAAGGATTTTTCCACTCCTGAAAAAAAAACCAACTACAAGTCCTGTCCTTTCTGTGAGGGCAATGAACAATTGACTCCACCTGAAATTATGGCACACCGTAAAACCCCACCCGATTCTCCCGGATGGACACTGCGAGTGGTCCCCAATAAATATCCGGCTTTGACCGATGAAGGCGGAATGGAACAAGAAACCGACGGCCTCTACGAAAAAATGAATGGCATCGGCACGCATGAAGTGGTGATTGAAAGCCCGGACCACAATACCGAGCTGGAACTTTTACCTCAAACCCAAATCGTTAACAGTCTGGAAGCATTCCGTGAAAGAGTTTTGGCCTTAAAGCAAAACAAACGGTTCAGATACATCCTGATATTTAAAAACCACGGAGAGTCTGCCGGGGCCAGTCTTGAACACACTCATACACAATTGATCGCCTTGCCCATCGTTCCTGAAGTAGTGAGCGAAGAAGTCGCCGGGTGCAAAAAACATTATGAAAAGAAAGAGCACTGTATTTATTGCGATTTAATCACACAGGAGCTGCAAGATAAGAGCAGAATCGTCTGCCAGAACGAACATTTCATCACACTCGTTCCTTATGCACCCCGATTTCCATTTGAAATGTGGCTATTGCCTCGATTACATTCTGCCCGGTTTGAAAAATGCGAGGCTCGCCTTCTTGGCGCCCTGGCTTCTTTATTCAAAGAAAGCCTTTTAAGAATGCGTACCGTTCTCAACGCTCCACCGTATAACTTCGTGTTCCACACTGCGCCGGTAAACGGTAATCATTATAAATATTATCACTGGCATATCGAGATCATGCCGAAGCTCACCAAGATGGCAGGGTTCGAGCAGGGAACCGGGTTTTATATCAACCCCACTGTGCCTGAAGAATCTGCCAGAATTCTTCGGGAAGCCCAGATCAAAGACGAATAATGGCTCGCAACAATGAAAAATGACGAAAAATTCAGGATTGCCATCCGGGTTCCAGAAATCTTTTATGTGCTCAGAGACCATGAATCGCTCGAACCAGACCGCTTTATTGCCGAGGCCGAATTAATAAAAAAGCACCAATCAAATGAAGAGACAGACGAACCTGTTTCAGTAGAAGTTCAATTGGGACGTGACCAGATAGATGCAATTTGCAGAACACTTAAGTCAGAATTCACAACTGAAGCCAAAAACATAACGTCATTCAAGAGCTATGTTCACAACCTGAAATCTGATACCCGAATAATGGCAATACAGGAAGTTGAAAACTTTCTACAAGAAATGCGAGCCCTTGAGCAGAGTTATAAAGGCGATAATATCTCCAAGTTTCTCCGGGAACACTGGGCTCAATACGGGGAAGATTTTCATTTCATTTTAAAAAGTATCGATCTTGCAGGAATCAGAGTGGTGAGAGACAGCAGTCTGCTTGAACAATTGAGTGATGAGCAAAAAATTGAAATCTATCTGGAAAAATATTGATGGTTTGCATGAAAAAAATCCACCCAGGGGAGCTGAGTGGATTTTGAAGAGGCAATCGCCCTAAACAAGGGCCATCGAAGCGATTCTCCCCCCTACCTCAATTTTTATCTACTTTTTTTCTATTCCTTTGATGATAGAGCGTCCTTTTGGTGCATGGTTTCTCAAATGTTCACGCACAAGCATCACGGCATGATTGTCATCCATCGCCGTTATGAAGATGCTAAAATCATCCTCAGAGCTGTCCTTTTCGCTTATTAAAACACCTTTTACTTTAAAACTATAATGTTTAGGTGGCATGATATTCTCATGATTAGTTTAAAACGACATTATATGATATCAACTACATTTAAAGAAGCCTCCGAAATTCTTCGGATAATCTGGATATAAAATATGAAACTAAAAATCCTTTTAGTCTCTGCCGAGGTCTATCCTTTCGCTAAAACTGGAGGGCTGGCAGATGTCAGCGGTGCATTGCCTCCTGCCCTGAAAAAACTCGACCATGACATTCGGGTCATCATGCCTCAATACCCCTGCACTGCAAAGGCGGGACGAAAGATACAACCTCTCAAAATCGACCTGAAACTCTCCGACTTCAACGGGAAAGGGACTCTATTCAGTTCTGAACTAACAGGCGGAGTTCCGATTTATTTAATAGAACATGACGGCTACTTTAACCGAAAACACATTTATGGTGAACCCGGGTCGGACTACCCGGATAGCGTGGAGCGGTTTTCATTTTTCTCTCAAGCTGTTCTTGAAGCTGTCAAAAGACTCGACTTTAAACCAGACATCATTCATTGCAACGACTGGCATACAGGGCTTATCCCGGTATATTTAAAATCGCTTTATCGTAATGACCCATGGTTTTCCCAGACAAAAACTCTTTTTTCAATTCACAACCTCGGTTATCAAGGCAATTTTCCTCATTCTCATTTGAAAGTAACCGGACTGGATGAGTCTTTGTTTACTGAAGAAGGCCTTGAGTTTTACAACCAGATCAGTTTTTTAAAAGGCGGACTAATATTTTCCGACACCTTGAGCACTGTAAGCCCCACCTACAGTCAGGAAATCCAAACTCAAGACCTGGGTTTTGGCATGCAAGGGATATTACAGAAACGCTCCGATAGTCTGCATGGGATTATGAACGGCGTCGACGAAACAGTCTGGGACCCGGAAACCGACCCATTGATTCCAGCTAATTATGGACCCAAGTCCCTCTCACAAAAAAAGCAATGTCGTGAAGACCTGATCAAAATATTTTCCCTACGGCCCAATAAAAAATCACCCATTCTCTGCATGATCACCCGGCTTTCTCAACAAAAGGGAATCGACTTGATCATGGAGGCCAGAACGGCACTCGATGAGTTAGACATATCCCTAGTGATTCTGGGAACAGGCTCAGCTGAATACGAATCCTTCTTTCAACAATGGAGCAAGGACCGACCCGATAACATCGCGACAGCATTGAAGTTTGACGAATCCCTCGGACACCGTATTCTGGCAGGCAGTGATATGTTCCTCATGCCCTCTCTTTATGAACCCTGCGGACTCACACAAATGTATGCATTGAAATATGGGACCGTCCCTATAGTCCGGGCTGTCGGAGGTTTAAAAGACTCCATTCAGGAATTCAGTGATAAAACGGGAAAAGGAACCGGATTTAAATTCAAGATTCCACAGACAAAATTTTTCCTGAAATCTCTGCAAAAAGCCTTATCCTGTTTTCAACAAACTCAAACGTGGAAAAAGCTGATGTTAAATGGGATGGATAAAGACAATAGCTGGGAGTTTGCCGCCAAACAATATTCAAGTCTTTACCAGAAAACCCTTCGTTCCTGACACATCGATTCGACAAGGAATCTTTTTCAATGACGCAAAGCAGTCTCGGTCTGGAAATTCTTCAGGAAGTCACCCGAATCGCCAACTCCACTCTGGATCTGGATGAAACTCTGGAGAAAATCATCCAGGTGATTAAGAATAAAATGCATATGGATGCCTGCGCCATATATCTGATCAATGAATCGGATGGGCTCCTGCACCTGAAGGCGTCTATGGGATTACCCGAAAAAGCCATGCACATTAATCTCGAAATAGGACAGGGTGTAACAGGTTGGGTGGCTCAACAGGGAACTTCTCTCGCTTTAAGTGAAGCCATGCAAGACCCTCGGTTTGTTTATTTCCCTGAAATCGAAGAAGAAAAATTTAACTCCATGCTTTCAGTGCCAATTCTTGCTGATTGCCCACCGTTGGGTGTCATCAATGTCCATAGTATTGAAAAGAGAATGTTCAGTCTGGAAGAAACTTCTGTTCTGGAAACCATTGCAGGACAGGTCACCGGCTGTCTGAAAAATGCCATTCATTTTCACCAAAGCCAGATGACGTTGAATGAAACTCGAATTCTGTACGATATCAGCCTTGCTGTGCAATCCACCTTGAAACTGGAGCATGGATTGTGGATCATCCTCAGCGCCATCACCATGGGAGAAGCCGGGGGATTCAACAGAGCCATGCTATTCACCCTTGATGAAAAAAATCGCAGACTTCAAGGAATTATGGGACTCGGTCCAGATTCCCAGGAAGATGCCGTAAGAATCTGGACTGAATTGGATAAAAAAAAGGGCGACTTATTGCAATGGGCCATCAAGGAAGCACAGCATGATCTGCATAGAGACTCCCCGTTTCATAACTTTGTTTGCGGGTTAAGTTATACGGTAACCCCCAACGAAAATATTCTATCGGAAACTGTACTGCAAAAAAAACCTTTTAATATTATTAAAGCCCAAGAGCACCCACTTGTCAGCCAGGAGTTCATTGATGCGTTAGGTGTGGGCTCATTTGCTACAGTTCCACTAATCGCGCATGAAGAAGTACTGGGAGTCATTCTAGTCGATAACCGTTATGACGAAAAACCAATCACCGAAGAAAACCTGCGGTTTTTAACAAGGTTTACCGTTTACGCCAGTTGGGTTATCGAGAACTCAAGACTTTTCTCGAAACTGCTGGATACCAACCGCGAACTACTCTCCATGAAAGAACAACTGGTTCAGGCAGAACGACTATCGGCACTGGGTGAAATGGCCGCAGAAGTTGCCCATGAAATTAAAAACCCTCTGGTTTCTATTGGTGGATTCGCTCGCAGGCTAGAAGATAAAATGACCAGCCTCTCGAAAAAGTGGACAGACAACGATGAATTGAAATCGGCCGCTAATTATTCCGGCATTATTTCCAGCGAAGTGAGTCGACTTGAAAGGTTGCTCAAAAACACTTTGATCTATTCCAAGTCCGGAGCACTCGAAACTGAAAAGTGTCAGCTCAACAAATTGATTGAAGAAGCCCTTTATCTGTTCAAGGCAGGCCTCTATGAAAAAAATATAAATCTAGTGACCAGCTTGGAAGCAGACCTGCCTTTACTGAGTCTCGATAAGCAGCAAATCAAACAGGTCTTGATAAACTTGTTCTATAACGCTCTGGAGTCTCTTTCTCTCGGTGGACTGCTGAAGGTTGAAACTTTCCAGGAAGAATATGCCCAGAAGCAGAAAATGATCACAGTGCGGGTTGAAGATACAGGCGGAGGTATTCCTCAGGAAGTTTTAGAGAATATTTTCAATCCATTTTTCACCACCAAACATACCGGCACCGGACTCGGGCTTTCCATTTGCCGGAAAATCATAGAGAATCACGGTGGAACGATTCGGGTAGAAAACCAATTAGGCAAAGGGGTTACCCTCTATCTCCATTTACCGTTGCAAAACTGCCCCGATTAATATAAAAAACTAGTGTTCTCATGTAATCGTGAATCTGTTTTGCTCTTTTTTTTGAACCTTTAAACCAAACCCATGAAAACTATCCTCGTTGTCGATGACGAACAAAATATCAGGTTCTTATATAAAGAAGAGCTTGAAGAGGCTGGTTATCAGGTTGCGGTAGCCGCCACTGGCGAGGAAGCTTTGGAAATGCTGGACAAGCAGATTCCTGATCTCATAATTCTAGATATCAAAATGCCCGGAATGGATGGGATTGAAGTCATGCGCAAAATCAAAGGTGAAAAAGGGGATATCCCCATCATACTTTGTTCTGCTTATGGCCAATACAAGCAAGATTTCAGAGTATGGGCCTCAGATGCTTATGTGGTCAAATCAGCGGACCTTAGAGAGCTGAAACTCACCATCAAGGAGATTTTCAACCAGCAAAAAGCCGGTTGATCTGAATATAATGACCCAACAAGCCATCGAGCCCAGATTTATTGCTGTTGAAGGTGCCATAGGTGCGGGCAAAACATCTCTGGTCAGTCTTCTTGAACAACAATATGGTGCCCGGGTGATTCTTGAAGAGAACGATTCCAATCCTTTCATCGCAAAATTTTATGAGGATCAGGAAACCTACTCCTTTCAAACCCAGATTTTTTTTTTACTGAGCCGTTACAACCAGTATATGGAACTGGCACAACGAGACCTGTTCAACTCCGTAGTTGTCATCGATTACCTGTTTCAACGGGACAAAATATTTGC
>JAJDBI010000034.1 GCA_029261435.1 Nitrospinaceae bacterium | reverse complement strand
CCTTGCAAGATGAATTGGTTCTCTTTCAACCCGGCGATCTACCTTTCCTCTACGATCTGGAAAAAGTATTGCATTTGCCAGACAACAAAAAATACAACATGGTGCTCTGGCTGAACGCCCGGCAACAAATGTTCCCGGATTTTGAAAAAAATCCGGGCAGTGAGTTCGTCAAACGTAATTACCATTACCGCACTCTCAACGACCACGAAGATGGACTGTTGGATCTTAAAGAACCAAATTTATATCCCATTAATTTTTCCATGATGGATTCAGACATCATTGACCATCTGCATTCTTCGCGCAAAGACGGGCAAATAATCCACGCAGGCATCCAAACCGCCCTGCAAAAACCTTTACGCTTACTCAAGGTTTTGCCTTATTTTGCAGACCATCTGTTAACGTTCAGGTCAAAGGTAAATCGCCTCAGGAGTGGCGACCAGTATCAATTTGGAATGTCTCGAAAAAATTTCCACAAAGGGTCCTCACACTTGCTCAACACCCCTATGACCACCACAGTGCATGGCGACCCGGCCTTCGTTTCCGATGTCGATGCTTTGGAAGATTGGGAAGACTTCGAATCCCTCACCCATTATGCAGAAAAAATTCATGGCCCGGAAGGACTGGAAACTATCCACCCGTTTGGGAAATTGCTGGCCCGGTTTCGTGAAGAGGGCATGCCGGAGTTGCAAACAGAAATCCCCATGTATCAGGATTTCCCCTCCTACCTCAACTCTGTTTATGAAACGCTCAAGATGGGCCATGTTCCTTTTGACGGAGATAATCAATATATCTCGCCCACCGCAGAGTCAAAAGAAGTTGAACTCGCATACCACTGGTATAAACAAAAATGTGATCAACTGAAACAGAATACGAGTTCTGAAAACCAGCAACAGAGCTGATCGGATGGGCTTTCTGCACGCCAAAAATAACGCTATAATAGATGCTGTACACTAAAATTTATGCATGCAGACAAACTGAACCAAAATGTCAAAACCATGGGTGAAAAATAGTTTATTGAATCGAACCCGATTATCCGGGTTTATCCTTGTGTCACTGGGTATCCATTTGACATCAGTGATCGTACACATGGCGATCCCTGTCAGTGAAGAAAAAGTTAAAGGTCCTCCACCTATTCAGGTCAAATATATCGAGCCGGAGAAAACCAAGACTGCCAGGACCGGTAAAATCATCGACACTCCGACACCGCCCAAAAAAACCGAGAAAGCCAGAACCAAAGAACTGCTGGCAAAATATGATAGCCGATCCCATTCCAACACCAAAAAGAAAACTTCAAAGACCTACCAACGCAAAAAAACCGTAGTCCCAAAAGCAAAAGGATCGGCAGGCAAAACAGGGGCTACATCCGTTCGCGAAAAGAAAACTGCGAGAAAACCTCAGAAACGTGCCTCAATCAAACCGAGAAAAAAGCTTCTACCCGAATCAGATATTGGAAAATATAAATCCGTTACAAAAAAAAGACCTCAAACTTCAACCTCCTCTGCCAGACCCAGAACAGGAACTGGCAGCTCCCTGGCTCTTCTAGACGGGTTTGACCCTGAACCCTTCGCATCGCTCAGCACAGATGATCTTGAAAACATAGACGATGATGAACCGGTTTCTCTCGATACTACGGAAGTCAAATACGCCTCTTATTTCGCAAGAATAAAACACCAGATTGAACGGGTCTGGATTTATCCTGTCGAAGCAGCAGAACGTGGCATTAGCGGCGACCTCACTTTGACGTTTAGAATTTCCAAAGACGGCAATCTACTCGGGGTACGCTTGTTGGATCAATCGGGTTATGAAATTTTGGATGTGGCCGCACTCAAAGCTGTGAAAGAAGCGGCTCCCTTTTATCCCTTCCCGGCAACGATTCAGCGTGAGAAATTATCCATCCAGGCAAACTTCGTTTATACCCCTCAATTTGAGCCCATCACTCGATAAATCATCATTACTTCTAAGAGAAGAAATCCCGCACTTCATCCAAGTGGGTCGTTACTGGACAGGGAGGTAATGAAGCAATGAACTGTTTTCCATAACCGCGCCGCCTCATGCGGGAATCAAGAATAGACACCACGCCGGTATCCGTCTTCTTGCGAATCAACCGACCGAACCCCTGCTTCAACTGAATAATCGCCCGAGGAATCTGGTAGTGCCTGAACGGATCGATATGTTGTCGACGCAGCTCTTCAATACGGGCCTCTGTCAGCGGTTCTTTGGGAACGTCAAAGGGCAGTTTAGTAATGATGACACTCTGCAACGCATCACCGGGTATATCCACCCCCTGCCAGAAAGAGTTGGTACCAAAAATCACTGAGGGCTTCTCTTTAAACTTTTTTATCATCTGGACAGTGGGCATCTCACCCTGCCGGATAAGTGGAAACTTGAACTGCAACTCATCCAGCCTCTCATAAACCTGATTGAGAAGTGCATAACTGGTAAACAGAATAAAGGCTTTACCTCCCGAAGCCTCGATCAGTTCGCGGCACCTGTTAGAGATACCCTCCAAATAAACCCCTGCCTCATCTCCCGGCTCAGGAAGATCATCAGGAACATAGAGCAGAGCCTGGCTGGGATAATCAAAAGGTGCCTCCAAAGACAACTCTTTATCCGGTTGATAACCTATACGTTCCTTAATAAATCCGAACCCCTTGGAAGTAGTCAGTGTGGCCGAGGTCATAACAATCCGGTCAATCTTATCGAATACCTGTGCATGCAACTCTTCCGCTACATGAATGGGAACTCCGCGCAAGACAACACGGTGAAAGCGTTTTTTTGGAGTGATTTCCAACCAGTAAACATATCCGCGCATATGCTGGTTGAGGATGGCAGACAATGCATTATTAAACTCAAAACAACGCTCGGCGGCAGACGCAACATCGACACGGTCTTCTTCCGAGTGCAATCCTCCTTCTAAAGATTTCAATGCCTCTCGCAGAGCTTCGAGCGGAACATACACGCCATTATCTAACACCGGCGGCTTATAAAACCGCAGGACCCGATCGTTCTTTCCATACTCTTCCAGCAGTTGAGTGAAAAAAACATCCACCGCCTGACGTGCCGCCATCACCAACTTGCGAAGGTGAGGCACAGAATCATGATCGATGCGAGTCAACAACCCTCTTTTTGTGCGCGGGTTATGCAATCGGTCGAGGAAATAGATCAAGCTGGAGTTGGAAATTTCCAATCCCAGAAACTGGGTCGCCGCTTCTTCCAGGTTCTGAGCCTCATCAAAAACAACAGCATCGAAAGCAGGAAGCACCGCTCCAGCGTTAGCAACGTTGGCAAAAAACAAATGATGATTAACGATTAAAAGGTGGGCACCGAACCATTTCTTACGTGCTTTAAAATAAAAACAGGACGAATGCGTTTCGCAGTTTTTTCCCAGACACAAATCTTTCTGCCGCCCGACCTCTTCCCAAACCTGAGGAAGCACCTCAAAAGGCAGGTCACTACGGAATCCGGTCTCTGTTTCTTCAGCCCAGTTGAAAATACCATCCCACTGGTTTTCCTCATCGGACTTGGTAAACAACCCCGCCTGAGCAGACCGCTTCAATCTCCTGAGCGACAGATAGTTTTCATTACCCATGCACAAGGCATAGCGAAAGGCTATTCCCAGCTTGTCCCGCAGAAAAGGAATGTCATGATTGAGAATCTGATGCTGAAGCGTCTTGGTATAAGTGGAGATGACCACTTTCTTGTTGTTTTCCACGGCCCATAAAATAGCTGGAATGAGATAGGCCAGGCTTTTGCCTGTTCCGGTTCCCGCTTCCACAATCAGGTGCTTGCCATTTTTAAATGCCTCCTCCACTGCCCCTGCCATATCCACTTGCTGGTGACGAAACTCGAACCCCTCCAACCGTGTTGACAGGATTCCTTCTTCACCCAGATAGTTTTCCACACGCTTTGAGGTCATGACCGTGCATGGTACGGGCACAATTTCAAAAGCGCAAAATTAAATTCAAATACCTGTAGAAATATGCGCATTGTGGTTCCCCATATCTCCCTTTTCAACAAGCTTGAATTGTGCGGTTGACTTCCTTTATAGTAGATATAGTGAATTTAATTGGAGCCAATATGAAAAGCCTCTCCCTCAGTATCATTTTTACTCTGTTATTTGCATCCACTATTTGGGCTCAAAATCCAGATGGAGCCGACCAACGAAAGTTACTGCGAACCGGACAGCTGGTCCTGGAAGAAATGCAGAATTCTCCAGACCACAATATTCCCGCCGGTCTGATCTCCAGGGCCAAGGCTATCATTGTCTTCCCCACCATGGTGAAAGCGGGATTTTTTGTCGGCGCAAGATACGGTAAAGGGTTTGCTACGGTACGCGCAAAAGACAGCGGTGAATGGGGAGCACCGGCTTTTCTGTATACTGCTGGCGGAAGCTTCGGGTTTCAGTTTGGCGCCGAAGCGGTAGACCTCATCTTACTGGTTATGACACAAAGAGGACTCGAAGGACTGCTCAGCGAACAGTTCACTCTGGGTGGAGACATCGCCCTGGCAGCAGGACCCGTTGGTCGTCATGCAGAAGCATCCGCTGATGTTTTCATGCAGGGAGAAATTTATTCCTACTCCAGAAGCAAAGGAATTTTTGGTGGAGTCTCAGTGAAAGGCACCGTCATCACTTCCGATGTCGATGCCAACCAGGCTTATTATGGTAAAGCCCTGACAGCGGAGAACATCCTGCTTTCCAATCAAGCCGGAGAAATTCCTGAATCCGGAAAACAATTCATAAAAATATTTAACTACCTCGCTCCTCACAAAAAAAGGAACTAGATCATTCATTGAACGCGGGCGCGAATTTTTGCGCTCAGGGTGTCGAGTGTGATGACTACGATGGCAATGGCAAGTAGAGCGGTTCCCGCCTCATTGTATTTGAGAAGGTTGATCCATTGCTGGAGCAGAAAACCGATTCCCCCTCCCCCGACAAACCCAATGATAGTGGACATACGCACGTTGATATCCCAACGGTAAAAACTGAGCGCCAGAAATGGCAGGATCACCTGCGGTAACACACCAAAAAAAACCACTTGTAGTGGTCTGGCTCCAACAGCCGTGATGGCTTCCACCGGCCCTGGGTCAATGCACTCAATCTGTTCCGAAAACAGTTTCCCCAAAGCGGCGATGGAGTGTAGCCCTAATGCCAGCACTCCGGCAAAAGGACCGATACCCACCCAGACCACAAACAGGATCGCCATGATCAACGGTTCAATGGATCGCAAAATATTCAGTGCGGTGCGCACTGAATAATAAACAAAGGTACCTAACTTATTTCTCGCCATGAGATTGCGAGCACCCAGAAAACTCAAAGGCACCGCTACCAGCACACCAAAGGTGGTTGCCATCAACGCCAGAAAAACGGTTTCCACCATTTTCTCAAAGGTCAGGCTAAGCGTGTCGCTGACTTGCCAGTCTCCCTCTTCCCAACTTAACACTGCCTTCACAGTCTGACGCAGACCACGCGCGCTGGGCGGCACTGCAATATCTTTCTGAAATTTTCCGGACGAATCGGTGGCAAAAGTTCCTAATGGAAACTCCTGCTCAATAGCATTGACCCAATATAATACTCCGGACCCCTCAGGTTTCAGATTAAGACCTCGAACGGTCAATGTATCTGCAATTTCGCCTGACTGACGGGACAGTGCCAGCATCGGGCTTATGCTCTCTTCATCTTTGGGAGTAGTGGCTCTCTGGGAAAGGAAAAATGCGGCCTCAACTATTTGAGTTTTTTTCTCACGGGTAAACAGATTGGGTGAAGCCAACTCTTTAACGAGAGGCTGGACAAGGTGAAAGTCGCGAAACAATTCCCCCAACTCGATTTCCGTCACCTTCCAGCCATAGCTGTACACAGACAGTACAGCCAGAATGATGACAAAAAAACGGGTCTTTACAATATAGGGTTTGATGATATGTCTCCCTCCACCCTGAACGGTGACAATGAATGATCAGTCAAGCTCGAATTCTTCCTGCCAGTTGCTGTCTTCTTCGAGGGGTTGCTGGTCTTTTTTATCAAGAACAAAATTTTCCAGCACGAGGGTGTCCATTTCCGTGCGCATGAAACAGCGGAATGCCTGTTCCGGTGTGCATACAATTGGCTCGCCACGAACATTGAAGGAAGTATTGATCAAAACCGGGCATTGTGTTGCCTTTTCAAATTCCTGGATCACAGCATAAAACCGGGGGTTGGTTTCAGCGTGAACAGTTTGGATACGCGCAGAATAATCCACATGCGTGATGGCTGGAATCTGCGATCGGGGAATGTTCAACAAATCGATGCCAAACAATTCTTTTTGCTCCTCGGTCATAGGAAGACGTTTGTCTTCACGCACTCCTGCCACCAAAAGCATGTAGGGACTCTCGGAGTCAATATCAAACCATTCCTGAACCTTTTCGGCCAGAACTGCCGGGGCAAAAGGGCGAAATGATTCGCGGTATTTAATCTTCAAGTTCATCGTCGATTGCATTTTAGGGTTTCGCGCATCACCAATGATACTTCGCCCCCCCAACGCACGCGGACCAAACTCCATCGCTCCTTGAAACAAGCCAACCACTTTACCGGACTGCAATTCTTTCGCTACCGCCGGAGCCAGTTCTGAATCATCATAATGTTTATAAGGGATGTCCTGCCTGTCTAAAAATTCACGAATGTCCTCTTCTTCAAACTTCGGGCCGAGATAAGACCCCCGCATCGAGTCTTTACCATTGGTCGTTCTCTCATTCCCTAACATCTGATGCCAGATACTGAGCGCTACACCCAATGCACCGCCCGCATCTCCTGCCGCCGGTTGAACCCATACATTGTCAAAGATTTTTTCTCTAAGAATCTTACCGTTGCCGACACAGTTTAAAGCCACACCTCCTGCAAGACACAGATTTTTCATGCCGGTGAGTCCGTGTATGTGACGTGCCATTTTAAGCATGATTTCTTCCGTCACCGCTTGCAGTGAAGCTGCGATATCCATTTCCTTTTGAGTGAGCTGGGTTTCGGCTTTACGAGCAGGGTGGCCTAACACCTTGGCGAACTTCTCATTCGTCATGGTCATGCCACCAAGGTAATCGAAGTACTCCATATTCATTCTGAACGAGCCATCTTCTTTAAGATCGATCAGGCGGTCGAGGATGATGTCTGTGTATTTCGGTTCTCCATAAGGAGCCAGTCCCATGACCTTGTACTCACCGCTGTTGACCTTGAATCCGAGATAATAGGTGAAAGCCGAATAAAGCAAACCGAGAGAATGTGGAAAGTGAAGTTCCTGTAACAATGCAATCTTGTTATCCTTACCTGAGGCAATGCTACTGGTCGCCCATTCTCCCACTCCATCCATGGTGAGAATGGCAGCCTCCTGAAAAGGGGAAGGAAAAAAAGCACTGGAGGCATGCGACTCATGATGTTCGGCGAACAGGACGGGTCCTCGATAGTCAAGATCCCTGCGGATATTGGCCCGTGTCCATATTTTATCCTTCAGCCAGATCGGTATCGCTGACAAATACTGCCGCAGACCGTTTGGAGCTATACCCAGATAAGTTTCCAGAATGCGTTCAAACTTGATGAATGGCTTGTCATAAAAACCAACATAATCCAGATCAGAAGTTTTTATGCCTCCCTGCTTCAGGCAGAACTCCACCGCGTTTATGGGAAACGAGGCGTCCTGCTTCTTACGGGTGAATCGTTCTTCCTGTGCCGCAGCTATGATTTTCCCATCTTGCACCAGGCAAGCCGCCGAGTCGTGGTAGAAAGCAGAAATTCCGAGTATGTTCATAATTAAATAGGGATTTTCGCGGCACTGAGCCAGAGCAACCACAGTCCGGCAAAAAGAACCGCCGCGTTCAACTTGACCGACAAGGAATGTAGAGTTTTAAAGCGGGCTTCGAGGGCAGGCTTTTCAGTTTCGGAGGAATCTTTCAATTGTCCTTTAAGAGTTTTGGCTTTAGG
>JAJDBI010000033.1 GCA_029261435.1 Nitrospinaceae bacterium | reverse complement strand
GCCATAGCCGTTTGTATGATATTGAATTTTTCTGCAAGATCTCTTACCGGCTCAAAAAACTTTTGCAAATATTGGAAAAATGCTACCAGGACTCCCAACTGAATCTCATCTTGAACAAAACGTCCTCCTCCATACCAGAAGACCATCCCAACAGCCAAGGAGTTAAAAAAATCGATCGAGGGCATATACAAAGCGTTATAACGAACCGTCCTTAAATCCTCCTTAAGCCGATCACGGTTTATGTTTTTAAAGTTTTCATGGTTTGCTCTTTCCCGGTTGAAACACTGAACCGTATCTACTCCTGACAAATTCTCTTCCAGATAAGAATTCAGTTCCGTTACATGTGCCCGATTTTTTCTCAGTGCATCACGCGCCCGAACTCTGTACAGGCGAGTGCCTAACGCCAGCAATGGGAAAACCGTACAGACCACCAGTGTCAATCGCCAATCCAGATAGAGCATTACAGCAAAAATACCCGCCAATGTGAACAGGTCGCTGAAAATAAGGATGAGCCCTGAAGTCAACATTTCATTGAGAACCTCAACATCATTCACCACTCTGGTGATCATTTTTCCGATAGGATTCTTATCATAATAGGAAAACGACATTTTATGGAGATGAGCAAACACTTTAGAACGTAGATCGAACATGACCTTCTGGCCTATGTACTGCATTAAATAACTCTGACAAAACTGGAACACGAATGAGGCAATTAATACGGCCATATATAAACCAGCAACAATGTCCAGTCCCTCAAAGTCAGAAACCTTTATATAATCATCAATAACAACTTTGGTCAGATAAGGACCCGCCAGATTGAACAGGGCAACTCCCAAAAGAAGAAATATAGCAAGAGCTACCCACCGGACATACGGTTTCAAATAGACAAGCACGCGCTTGAATAAAACCCATTCGCGGTATCTGTCCTTCATATTTTCCATGGAGACTCTACTCATCAGAGATATATCTCCATTTCTCTAGCCAATGACTGGTTCTGCGACAATCCCTTATAAACTCCTCCTGCACGGGTAAGAGAAACATGGCTTCCTTGCTCAATAATTTGTCCTGCATCCATCACGATTATTTTGTCTGCATAACGAACAGCTGAAAGTCTGTGAGAAATAATCAGAGTGGTCGTTTGGCTTAGCTGGCCACGGACATTCCTTAATATTTCTTCCTCGGTATCTGAGTCAAGGCTTGAGAAAGCATCATCAAGAATCAGCACTTCGGGTTTTGTAATCAGGGCACGGGCCAATGCGACCCTTTGCTTCTGACCTCCAGACAAGGAAACTCCGCGTTCGCCGATCAACGTATCCAGTCCCTTGGGGAATCGTGCGACATCATCGCTCAACCCAGCAACCTGAACAATTTCTTCCAATTCAAGGTCCGCCCCTCTTCCCAAGACAATATTGTCACGAATCGATGTAGAGAACAAAAAAGGGTCCTGACTCACATAACCTATGGAACCTCTTAATCTCTGCAAAGGAATTTCTTTGACAGGGTGGCCTCCAATTAATAAGGTGCCAGCGGTCGGATCATAAAATCGTAAAAGCATTTGAGCAAGAGTGGTTTTTCCCGAACCAATCACTCCCACCACCCCCAGCGTCTGCCCTTTGGAAATTTTAATATCAACGCCCTTCAGGCTAAGCGTGTCTGCACCCGGATATGAAAACTCTAGACCTTGAAACTCGATATCACCCACTTCCCCAAACGAACTATTCTCTTCAAGAACCGATGTTATTTCAGGCCGAGCCACAAAGATCTCGCGAATACGACTCATTGCAGAAATGCCTTTCTGGGTTAGATTAAATACGTACCCAATTCCCATCATGGGCCATGAAAGAAGCATTAAATACCCATTGAACGCAACAAAAGAACCCAAAGTCATAGAACCTTCGATAACGGCCTTTCCTCCCAGCCAAAGAGAAAGCATTGCTGCCACCCCGATTACGAACACCATGGTTGGAGTGAACACCCCAAACATTCGGGTAACATGCAGATTTTTTTTAATGTATTCGTTATTGAGTGCTGCAAACTTTCTTTTTTCGTTTTCCTCTTGAACAAATGCATGAAGAACCCGAATACCAGCAAGATTTTCCTGCACCTGCCCCGTTATCAGAGCCAAGTGTTCCTGCACGGCTTTATGACGCTTACCAATTTCCTTAACAAAATAAAAGAATAAAAAAGAAATAATAGGTAGTGGCAGTAATACCTTGAGAGCCAGGTCAGCATTGATCCAACTCATCATGCCCACTGCGGTGATGATAACGAACACTGCGTCGATCAGAATCAAAATGCCCAATCCAACGAACTCCCTCACCGCCCGCAGGTCATTGGTGGCACGCGACATGATATCCCCTGTCTTTTGCTTCAGGTACCAGGCTCGGTCTAACGATAAAAGATGACCGAACAACCGATTTAGAATATCGAACTCGATTTTCCGGGAGGGACCGAACATAAACATCCTCCATCCATAACGGCCCACCACAAGAAACAAAACTATTAGTAGGAGAAAAAACGTGTATTCAAGAAGTACTCCTGATGAAGGTTTCTCAGGCAACACATCAATAAACTCCTTAATCAGCCAGGGCACGACCAATGTCATCGAATCTGTGATGATCAAAGCTGCGATGCCTATCATCAGCTCTCTCTGGTATTTGGATATATAGGGCCAGAATGTTTTCAGGTTTTCCAAGTTAAATTCTCTTCTTAGTGATCTAGGTTATTTTCCTAGTCCTTTGATGCCTTTTTAGCTAAAATGGGTGCGGGTTTACCAAAATTAACACTGTTCAGCAAACCAAATACATTATCCTGTAGTCCTTGAGACCCGCGATCACCTGAACAACCAAAAAGAAAGACCGTCCTATGT
>JAJDBI010000032.1 GCA_029261435.1 Nitrospinaceae bacterium | reverse complement strand
GGGGCTTTAGGGCTGGACCCTGAACTGATCAGGAGGGAGAATGAAGTCTTTGCTCCCATACCAGATCGGGTATTGATCTTTCTGACTTCTCCTGAAACTTGCTTGAAGAGAATAGAATCATCTCGTGATCAGAAAAGCGCGTTTGAAAAACTGGATTATTTGCAGAATGTACAGAAAATATTTAAAAATTTTGAGGGACCAAATATAAGGTTTATTGACAGTGTCGGTTCGGTTACCGAAGTACATGAAAAAGTTTTGAATGCAATAGAAGACTTGTTTGAACTAGACCTTAAATGATGAAACGAATTGTATTGGCAATCACTGGCGCAAGCGGGGTTTGTTATAGTAAACGGCTTTTTGATTGTCTTAAATCCCAGGCAGAAATTCATGTGATCATCTCGGACCGAGGTGCTGAACTGTTGAATTTGGAATTAGGACTTGCGCCATCTTATTTTTCAGGGGATCAGGTGACTCTGCATAAAACTTCTCGCATGAACAGTTCTATTGCCAGCGGTTCTTTTTGTGTTGATGCAATGGTAGTGGTGCCTGCAAGCATGGGGACGTTGGGAAGAATTTCCGCTGGAGTATCAGGAACTCTGATCGAACGTGTCGCAGACGTGATGCTAAAAGAAAAGCGAAAACTGATACTGGTCCCGCGAGAGTCTCCTTTCAGCACCATCCATCTAAAAAACCTTTTAGCCCTGGATCAAGCAGGGGCCATGATCTTGCCCGCATCACCGGGTTTTTATCAAGGACAAAACAGCTTTGAAAGTCTGGTCGATTTTGTCGTGGCTCGAATTCTGGATCAATTGGGAATGGAGCAAAACCTTCTTAAACCCTATGAGCCTTAGACTGTGATGGTTTATCTTGATAATGCCGCCACCACCCCGATGAGCGAAGAAGTTTTGGGTCGAGTGAATGAATCTTTGCGAGATTATTTCGCGAATAGTGGAACGCCTTACAAAATAGGGTTGGATGCTAAAGGCCTCATTGAAAAGTCGACAGAATCTATAGCTCGATACCTCAAGATACCCTCAACACATCGTATTATATTTACCAGTGGTGGCACGGAGTCCAACAATCTTTTTATTAAGGGATTATGTTTTCCGAATAAGAAGACGGCTTTTCTTGGACTGGAACACCCAAGCATTTCAGAGACTCTTGCATATTTCAGTCAATTTGAAAATGAAGCTCTTTCTCTGCTTCCATTTCAACGGGAAGGTAGACTCGATTTAACTTCACTGGCAAAATTAAAAGATAATCGTATAAAACTTCTTTGTCTTTCTCATGTTAATAATGAATTGGGCACTGTAAATGATCCCTTAAAAATTATTTCGGCTTTGGCAAAAGAGTCCCCACAAACCAAACTGTTTTTGGATGGTGTACAGGCTATTGGCAAGACTGGAGTGGACCCCGAGATGTGGAAGGGGTTGGCTGGTTATTCGATGTCCGGGCACAAAATTCAAGGACCGAAGGGAATTGGTTTGCTGGTCTATGATTCGAAACTGGTTCTTAATCCGCAAATGCATGGAGGAAAGCAACAATTCGGAGTTCGTTCGGGAACACTCCCGTTGCCACTGATATTGGGTTTGAAGACAGCTATCAAGCATGCGGTAGCGCAAACCGAACAAACTCAAAATCATCTTCAGAACCTGTGTCGACACTTAACTCAAGGGTTACAAGCGATGCAGGATCGGATTCCTGAATTGGATTTTAATTTCAACTCACTGGTGGGTGTAGATATAACGCGTCAATCACCGGGGATAGTCAATTTTTCTTTTCCACCTGTTGAGGGAGAAGTTGTTCTCCATCATCTTGAGGCGAAAAATATTTTTGTGGGTTTGGGTAGTGCCTGTAGTGCACAGTCCAAGGAGCCTTCAAAAATCCTAATGGGAATTGGATTGAGCGAGGAACAGGCGCGTTGTAGTTTGCGGATTTCCTTTTCCCTTAATAATACTATAGAAGAAGTTGATAAATTTCTGGAAGCTTTTGGAGAAGCTTATCAGAGGCTTTATCCTACCTTCTTGCAAAAGGCCGGTCATCGATGACAGAAAGAAAAACAGTTTTGATCCGTTATGATGAAATCGGACTCAAAGGACGAAATAGAAAATATTTTGAAAAATGCCTTCTGAAAAATATCAAACGGGCACTTTCCAGGTTTGATGATATTCACTACAGCTCTCCCAGAGGCAGAATCTTTTTGGATATCCCTTCAAGTTTGGCGCCGGAATGTTCTGTCAGTTTGAAAGCCATTCCCGGTGTAGCCTCCTTCAGTATTGGGGTTTCAATGAGTACCGACTTCGATGCGATTGCGGCTTTAGGTGTTCAGTGGATTGAACCAAAATTGGAGCCCGTAGAGTCTCTGAAGTTTTGTGTCAAGACCCGACGTTCTGAAAAGTCATTCCCTAAAACCTCACCAGAGGTGAATTTTGAAGTTGGGTCTCGCATTATGACAGCGTTAAGCCCAAGTGGATTGATCGTCAATATTAAAGAGGCGGAATATGTTCTCGAAATAGAAATTGGACGATCAGAAACGGTGGTGTTTGATAACCGTGTGCCCGGTTTATGTGGCCTCCCTGTAGGCAGTTCTGGAAATGTACTTTGCCTGCTATCGGGTGGGATTGACAGTCCTGTTTCCGCTTTTATGATGGCCTGTCGGGGGTGTCGGGTTCATTTTGTGTTTTTTGATAACCAGCCTTTTCTTGGCAGGGGAGGGTATGACAAGGTTTTGACCCTGGCAAAGAAGATCAATCATTTTCAAACTAGAGGAACTTTGTACGTGGTTCCTTTTGAGGAGATGCAAGGAGCTATTCGAGATCATTGCACTGAAGAAAACCGAGTGGTTCTTTATCGGCGCATGATGTATCGCATTGCTGAGGAGATAGCAAACCGCCATGGCTATCTTGCATTGGTCAATGGTGAGTCTCTGGGGCAGGTGGCCTCGCAGACATTGGAGAATCTCGCTGCCGTTTCATGCGTTACACCCTTAAGTGTATTCCGACCTTTAATTGGCATGAATAAAGAAAGCATCATCACACGGGCAAAAGAAATTGGGACTTATGATGTCAGCATTGAGCCACAGCCTGATTGCTGTTCGGTCTTCATGCCTAAAAATCCTGTTACCCGTAGCAAGATCCCTTTTTTGGAAAGAGATGAGGAAAAAATTCCCTGGGAAGAATTACGCGATAATGCTCTTGCTCAGATGGAAGTGATCAAGGTGGATGACTTACCGTGATATCTTTTTGACCTGAGGGTTTTTGGGAAGTTCTTGTAATAGGTCATAGATGGTTTTATTTTCTACCGGATGCAAATAATTTCCAGCGAATTCGCTAAGTGGTAAAAGCACAAAACGCCTTTTGGTCATTTCCGGATGGGGAAGTGTTAGATCATCAGTACTGATTACATGGTCCTCATACGCCAGTAAATCAAGATCTATAATTCGAGGCCCCCATTTTTCCCGCCGTTCTCTTCCCAGGTCCTTTTCAACTTTCAAAACTGCGTCCAGTAATGCCTCTGGAGTTAGAGAGGTTCTTATCTCAACCACTGCATTGATGAACCAGCTCTGGTCGGTTTTGCCAACGGGTTCTGACTCGTAGAGGCAGGACTGGACCACGACTTCAATTTCAGCCATGGTCTTGAGAAAGCGAATAGCCTTCTCACAGTTTTCAGCCGGGACACCCAGGTTTGAACCGACCCCAATGAAGGCTTTATATTTCATAAAAACAGGTTCAAGTTCTCTCATGTGAATCTTGATTTCACACAGAATGGTTGTGAGGAAATGTGCAGGGGCAATTTGAGTCGAGAAAACCATTGTTTACAGGTCATAGCTATTGCACACTGGCCCCACACCGAGTGGCTAGAACTCGAACTCTACTGCGGAAAGACGGGTTTTGATTTCTTGCATGATTCGGGTTTCTTCTTCTTCGCCTTTAGCAGCAAACGTAGCCGAAAATCGGACGTAATGGCCTACATCATCCCAGGGAACGGTAGAAATCAACATTTCAGTAATCAGGTACTGGGAAAACTCTTCACCATTGGCAAACCGGCGTCCTCCTTTTATTCCTTTGGGGGCCCCTACATAGAGAAAGAACGAGCCGCCGGGCATTTTTGCATTGAATCCCATGGCATTGAGAGTTTCAACCAGCATGGTTAACCGACGTTTGTATTTTGCAACAGTTCGATCTGTGATATCGGGGTGCTCCAAGGCATAAATACCTGCTTTCTGGATGCCTGCAAACTGACCGGAGTCTACATTGTCTTTGAC
>JAJDBI010000031.1 GCA_029261435.1 Nitrospinaceae bacterium | reverse complement strand
ACTGTGTAATTTCAACCGATAGTCAACGATGGTTCCCTCCTGAGCCCTGAGATGAGAGACTTTCACAATTTTGAAATGAAGGAACCCGGGAGTGAGGAGTTCCAGGTTTTTGGGGTCGGAAAAAAACTCAAAAACCTTATCAATGGGTTGTGGCACCCATTGCTCGGTGACAAGTTTATGACCAGCCTGATCACAAATGACTTTCAGTGCGGTTTTTAGTTTCGGATAGATAAATTTGTAACCGAGGCCGATAGCTTTTTGTGCTGAAACATTCTGGCTGACCAATAGTAGTTGGGACATTTCTCCAAAAAAAAGTTTCAGCACAAAAGCAGGGATGCTAAAAAATGCAGGGCGTTTCAATATTCCCGCTAAAATACGGGTGAACTCGCTGTTTTTTACCGGGTGTGGACTGACGGCATTTATAGGCCCTTGGTAAGAAGAATTTTCCAGGGCAGTAAGAATGAGCCCGGCCACGTCTCTGACATGAATCCAGCTCATCCACGAGTTTCCTTTCCCGAGCGGGCCTCCAAGTCCCATTCTAAACGGAGATAGCATTTTTGCAGTGATGCCCCCGTCATGCCCGAGAATAATTCCCAGTCGAAAAGCCACGGTTCGTATCTCCAGTGAATTGGCTTTAAAAGTTTCTGTTTCCCAATCCTTACAGACGTTAGCAAGAAAACCATTGTCTGGCGGAGAATTTTCCTCCAGCGGCGAAGGGTTGGAGTTTTTGTAATAGCCAATTGCGGATGCAGAAATCCATACCTTTGGAGGGGATTTAGATTGGGTGAACAGGTTGAGCAGATTACGGGTGGAGAGGACCCTGGAATCATAGATGTCCTGTTTTCGTTTTCGAGTCCAACGTCCATCTGCAATCCCTTCACCGCATAAATGGATCACTGCATCAATGTTCTCAGGAAGATTTGAAGGGAGGATGTTGGCGGTGGGGTCCCAATGGATTATCTGGCAGGCAATCGGTAATCGTACTCCGGCGGTGTCCGTATTCCGGGTTAAGGCAATGACTTCGTGCCCATTGTCTTTGAGCAAGGGAAGCAGATTTCTTCCAACCAGGCCTGTGGCTCCTGTGACTAAAATTTTCATGGAAACCTTATTGATTAAATAACTTGTATTAATGAAAACCCATTGACAACTTCTGGAAAATTTGCGACCGTTCTTTTGTTAATAACCTAAATAAGAGGATCATTCATGGCCTACGAAAATAGTCCTATCTTTACTGATGAAACCCCCGGCAAAAAGTTTTTCTGTACCTGTGGAGAATCTGCTACGAAACCCTATTGCGATGGTTCGCATAGTGCCAAAAATACTGGTAAGTCCCCGAAAGAGTTTACTATAGAGGAAGCTCGTCGATATGTAGTTTGTGATTGTGGTCGCACTGGAAAATCTCCTTTTTGTGATGGAACACATTCAAAGGGCTAGAGAGAACAGTTTTTTGATGGAGTTTGTATTATCGTTGCCAAATACCGTGATTTACTTGCCTCATTGGAATATAACGTCCCTTGAAAAGCGGGCACTTTAAAAAGCTTGTAAGCCTGCTAACCCCACTGACTGTACTGAAATATTTACGAATGCGCTGGATATGACAAATTAACTTTGCATATACAGCGTCTTTCGTTCTTTCCTGCATTTTTTTCTTTCCCTTGAAATCCTTTGTTATTTCGTCAGTTAAAATCTTTTTTCCTCGGTCGGAACATTTTGGCAAAGGCTTTGCAATTTAGGAGATCAATACTAATTATTGGTCTAATAGGAGAAAAGCTATGTTTTACGATGTGAAGATTATGAGTCCTAAGGGGGAGGTTAAAAGAATCGTTTCTTCTCAGGAAATCAGCCAATCATATTGGAAGACATTTCAATATGAAGAAGCGAACAAATCTCTGAACACAAGCAGTAAAAAGCAGGTTCCAGGCTGGGTGAAGAAACGGCTGGATACGGAATATGTTATGCCTGGCTACAACTCAGCGGCGTAGAGTTTTTTTTGGCAGGAGGTTTATATGCCTTGAGAGGCAATGATCTCTTCGTATGCTTTCACCATTTCCTGGGTATTCTTCCCCACGGAAAACTGTTCAGCCAGGGCTCGACCGTTCTGGCCCATGGATTGGCGTACACTTGGGTCAAATAGACTGTTGATATTTTCGGCAACTTCTTCGGGAGATTCGGGAGTTTCTACAATCAGGCCGTTTTGTCCATGACAGATAATGTCGGCTGCACCGCAATGGCGGGTGGTGATAACAGGGAGCCCTGATGCCAAAGCTTCGAGGTTGGCATTTCCAAAGGGCTCATAAATTGAAGGCAAGGCGAAAATGTCTGCTGCGGAATAATATTTTTCAATATCGGGAACAGGTTCCTTGTAGATGATTTGACCTCTCAGTTTTTCAGGTGCGAAGTGGAGGTATTTATTCCATTTCCCCTTTCCCATTATTACCAGCCTCCAATCCTTAGACTTGAAATATTGAGTTGCCTGAAGAAGCGATTTCAGTCCCTTCCTTTCAAATCCAGACCCAACGAATAAAATAAGAGTGGAGTTTTTTGGGATTTCCAGTTCTTTTCGGATGTTTTCTCTGTGCATGTTTTTATTGTCAGGGTGAAAACGTGTCAGGTCGACTCCGTTATAGACCACCGAAATATTTTCCTGCGGGCAATGATAATGCTTGAGTATATCGTTTTTGACCATTTGGGAAATAGCGATGAATTTTTTGCACTGGCCTGATTCGAATAGATTTTTTTCCAGTTTGAGAATCAACCGGTGAAAGGGGTTGTAAGAGAGAGAGAATCCTTTCAGCGCCGGAAGAAAACGTTTTCTTTGATCCAACCATTCCTTATGGCATCCATCGCCAACACGATAGACATTTTGTTTCCAGGTTTTTTCATGGCTCTGAATAATATCGAAGGATTCTTTTTCAACAGCCCGGGCAGCAAACCATGCAAATGACAGGGTTCTTATGAAGGCGTTAAGTTTAAAAGCTGGAACATGGTGAAGATGTATATTGGGGTGATCGGATGCGGACCATTGGTTGGCAAAAATATGAATGTCGTGTCCAGCCTCGGCGAGTTGCTGGATATAGCCTTGTACAAACTGCTCGGCACCGCCATAAAGAACAAATTTTTGCCGGATGATCGCTATTTTCATGGTGCAGGACAACCGAAAGAGTTAAGGATGAGAATTATTCAGAACGTCATGATAAATGGTCACAATATTGTCCATCATTCTATCAAGGCTCAATTCTTTTTTGCCGAAGGTGTAAGCTGTTTCAGCCATAGACCGTGCCAGCTCAGGATCATTTAAGAATTTCATAATTCCATTGGCCAAGTCTTGTGGGTTTTCAGGTTCGACCAAAATGCCCCATTCACCATTCCCCAGGATAGGTAGAATGGAGTCCATGCGAGTAGAGACAACAGGGGTTTTCATGGCAATGGCCTGGGGAATGACCTGGGTTGTACCTTCCATGCCGAACGAAGCTACACAATGGATATCCAATGCGGCCATAATTTCCGGAATGTCGTCACGGTGTCCAAGCACAAATATGAATTTTTCAAGACCCTTGTTTCTGACTCTTTCACGGATAGATTCGTATGCAGGCCCGGAACCGACGATGGCAAATCGTGCATCTGGAAATTTATCTAAAACAAAAGGAACTGAATCCACAAAATGCTCGTGACCTTTCCAACTACGAATCACAGAAACAATACCGATCAAAGGTTGATGAGGGTTCAATCCCAGTTCGTTTCTTATTTTCTCACCACTAATATGGAAGTCAAACTTTCTAAGGTCAACACCTGCTGGTATGGAAATTATTTTATCAGAAGAGATACCTGTGTTTTTGGAGACTGTATCAACAATGCTCCTGCCACTGGCCAAAACACGCCTTGGGGCTTTCGCATATAGCCATCGATTGAAAATATGATTTCTTATAGGGATCATGACATGCCGGCTTCGGATAATGGGGATACTCAAAAGAGTACCCGCCATTGCAATCAACCAACTGTCTATGGAGCTATGCGATTGAAGAATGTCAGGTCGGGATTTCCTGATGATCTTTATCAGGGAAAACAGAGTCAGTAAGCTGAAGGGCCGTTTCATTATCAAGGGAAAGTAGTTCAGGTTCGGATGGTTGAACTGCTTACACTTTTCATGGAGGGGACTGTCAGGCTGGCAAACTATAGTAACAAGATTTCCACGTTCGAGTAATGATTGACATTCTTGAAGTATCCTGATTTCCTGCCCGCCCCAACCTTTAGCTGCTTCAGAATGTAAGATGTGTAGGGTTTTCAATGAGAGAGCCTGTGAAAAATGGGAGTCAGCGACACATGATTGGGGGTCACCTTATCATAATCTTTTGGCGCAATGCAATCCGGTGAACTCAGTGTGTTTCTCAGTGTTAAGAGTATTTGTATGAATCAACTATGAGGGGAATTGGAAACAATTGCGCTCATTATTTTACGCGGAGTTTTTATGGCAGACCTTATAACGGGGACTGTTTAAGAGTAGAATTTTTCAATAAAGGTTTATATTATGCAGGCAACTGCTAAACATACAGGTGAGATGAAATTTTATATTTTTAAAGTTAAATAGATGAATAAAAAAGTTTTGGTAGTTAGCACAACAGGGATGGGGGACTGCCTTTGGGGGACTCCGGGAATCCGGGCCTTGCGGAAGTCATTTCCAGAAATGGAAATTGATTTGATCGTGAGTCGGTCTTGGAAGTCTTTATTTGATTTTAATCCTTACCTGAACCAAATATTTGAATACAGTGGTCAATGGTATCGTCAGCCTCTTTTAGGAATAAAGTTGTTAGGAAGGCCTTATGACGCCATCTATCTTTTTCATGCCAACCGCAACTTTAAGCGGATGCTGCCTTGGCTTCCTTCAGTTCCAATTTGGAGCTACCAGAATCATGATTGGATTCCCGAATCTCATCGCATGAAAATGGGTGCTGACGTTCATGGAATACAGAAAAGATTGATCATGATGGAAAAGTTTGGTGTGAAGCCTGATGGCGGTCAGATGGAAATATTCTTTGATCAGGCTGCTATGGATAAGTCGCAAAAAATTTTAAAGTCTCATGGTTTTAGTCCTGGAAAATATGTTTATCTAAACTTGGGAGCTGCTGTAGAAGGTCGACGATGGATGGTAGAGCGCTTCAGTGAACTAGCTAGTCGAATACTCAAGACAACATCCTGCAATATCATATTAGGTGGAGGGCCGAATGAAAAAAAGCGAGCCGTCACTATTTTAAATCAACTCAATACCACTCGGGCGATGGAAGTTTGCAGTCAGTCGATCATGGTTAACGCTAACATCATTTCGAAGGCCAGGCTCATGGTAACTTCTGACACCGGACCGATGCATATCGCGTTTGCAGTGAGAGCTCCGGTTGTGGCACTTTTCGGAACCATTCCGCCTTCAGGTTCCGGCCCATATGAGATACCCGATCATTTATGTCGAGTTATTACGATTGACACGGAAGGAAAGGATTATGTCGGCGAGGAAAACCCGGGAGAATTTCATTTCAGATGCATTACGGTGGATAGGGTTTGGGAACAGGTAGAACAAATGCTGGCAGAGAAATCTAACTCGTAGTATTTCCCGGGTAAACCTGGGTTATGGCTTCCATGATGTCTTCTACAGTGATGAGGCTTTTACATTCCGGTCGGCCATTCCAACATTCCTCTTTCCTAGTTTGCAGGTTGCAAGGTCGACATTCAATTTCTTTTGAAATTATGGTCGCGTTGTTTCCTGGGGGGCGCCAGGTTTCAGGATTAGTCCATCCGAACATTCCTACTACGGGGCCTCCAAGAGCGGCAGCGAAATGCATATAACCCCCGTCATGGCACACTACAAACCGGGCTTTTTGGGTGATGGCACCAAGAGTTTCCAGATCAGTGCTGATGAAAGTGTAGGGAGCATTTTTTATTTTAGGCGTGATTTCATCAACCATGGACTCCTGTCCCGGTCCACAGGTCAATATAGTTTTCATATGGTGCTGAGAATAAATTGTGTCGGCGAGTTGTGCGAATTTTTCAGCTTCCCAGCGGTCATAAGGCTTTGCACCAGGATGTAAAATACAGAAGGGCTCGTGAGGGTCAACTCCTTCTATTTGTAAAAGTTTTCCGGCTTTGGTATGAGCTGATTCTGGAATGTGGACAGAAGGTGCAATTTCTCCAAACTCCACCCCCATTTTTTTTATCAGGGCAACTTGATAGTCAATAGGTCGGTTGGGGTTGAGAACGCCAAAGTCGAGTTTAACATTATACAGGAATGATCGGTTGGCGAATTTGTGACCAACGCGGTAGGGAGCCTGGGTGACAAAGCACATGACCGCCCCCCGTGTTCCTTCATGCATATCAATCACAACATCGTACCTGTCGGCAAAAAGTCGGTAATAAAACCCAAGCGAGTGCAGCCAGGATTTTTTTTCAAAGGATAAAACCTGATCAATATCCGGATGATTACGGACTATGTCCAACGAAAAGTGTTCCACCAAGACAGTTAAGTGGCAATCAGGAAAACTTTTCTTTAAAGGGGTATATACCGCTGTATTGTATACAACATCTCCAATAGAACGTAGTTTGATAATAAGAATCTTTGGGTTTTTGGGTAATTTCTCCCGAGGAAAACTTAGCAAAATAAATCATAACTCCATTTTAAAAAATTGAAGCTGAATTCAGCAACGTGGTTTTTTCAGACACATTGATTATAGACCAAATCTGCATAGGTACAAAACCTGTTCAAAGTGTGCTCAAGTAACCTTGAAGGTTTATTCGCGTGAATGACTGCTGTCTTCAAGATGTACCCGTTATTTCTTCGACCAGGTTTTGTAATTTCAATTTCATGACCTTTAGGTCATAGAACTCTATGCAACGCTGTCGAGCTCGAAGTCCTCTTTCTTTGGCTTCCTCAGGATGATTCAGAACATGTTGGAGGGTGAGGGCAAGCTCATCAGGGTTTCCCGGTTCAATAAGATAACCATGTCCTCCTAACACTTCAGGAATATCGGAGACACGAGTGGTGATTACCGGCTTAGCCATTGCCATAGCGTCAAAAAGTTTTGCCGGGATCTGTCCTTGGGTATCCGTTGTGTCCCTCTGAGGGACAACCAAAATATCGGCTGCCGAAAGATGCCTTGGAAGCTCCTTAAAGGGAATCTTGGGGAGAACGACTACTTTTTGCTGAGTGGAGGAAGGACTATTCCTAACCGGATTGAAAGAGGGCTCGGCTCCAATAAAGACCAGGCGAAGGTCTGAATGATTCAAACTATCTACTGCTTTAATAAGGTCATCAATGCCTTTATGAGCTCTGGGAGTTCCCATGAACATGATAACGCGATTGTTTCCCAGGCCGAGAGATTGTTTAACTTCCTGCGAGTTAAAATTATCAGGGTTTAAAACTGTTGTGTCTCTGCAATGGTGAATCAGGTGTCCGGTAAAACGGTTTTGCAAAAACCTGTTGCTGACAATGATGGAATCGGCAAACCCTGTAAGTTTTTCCATCAGCCAGGTGTAAGGCAATCCATTCGGGTTGGAAAAATTCAGAAAGCGCCCAACGCATCCCCAGAACCCTGAGTGATAATAAAATCCGGCTTCCCAATCATCAATATCCAAAAGGACAGGCTTACTTGCAAACCATTTTTTCAGTAAAGCAATTCCAAAACTCGTAGGTCGTAACTTGCAGGCAATATAAATGTCTGCGTCCATCTCCCGAAGCATTTTGCGTATGATAGAGATAAAGCTGGGATAACGACTCCAGGGATAAATTTTGATAGGAACTTCAATGTCACGCATGGGATACCAGATATCCCCATTCTTTGAGGTTCCAATAATCTCAACGTCATGCCAGGCAGCGAGGGCGCTGGCCAATAAGGCGGCTCTGCCTAATGAATTATTTGAAATGTCAAAACAGAGCAGGCAAATTTTCACATTCGTAAATTTTCAGAGGGTTTGATATGAGGTTTACGCGGGAGATTATCATGGTTGCTTTATTTCTTCTATTTAATTATTGTGATGCTTTAGAAAGATAGTCTGTCAATCTTTTTTCAATATTCTTTCCTTTAATTCGCTACATATTTATTTATGTTGACCTTTTTTCAAGAACTCTTCAGTAAGGTGACTGAAAAGCAACTTGTGTTCCTCTGGTTGTTTTTTTGCTTTGCCGCCTTGACCTACGAGCTTGGCGGGGTTCCTCCTTATCATAGTGATGAGGATTATTATGTCGAATCCACTCGGAACATGGTTGAGTCGGGAGATTACCTCACCCCTGTTCACCATGATGCAAAGAGATTTGCCAAGCCCATCCTCTATTACTGGTTGATGTCTGCTTCGTACAAGATATTTGGTGTGAGTCTGGTTTCAGCTCGGCTGACTTCCGCGTTTTTTGGATGCCTTGCCATCGGTTTGCTTTATGTTGTCTCCAGACGATTGTTCGATGGTCGAACGGCTTTATACAGTGTTTTGATCTTGCCGGCTACGTTCCTTTATTTTCAGATTTCCCGATGGGCCACCACAGACATCGTCATGAATTTTTTCGTTCTCTTGGCGGTTTATTATTTCGTGCGCTTGTATCAGGGAGATTTTAAGGAGAAAAATGATGCCTATTTATTTTATCTGGCAATGGCTCTGGGATTTATGACTAAGGGGCCTCCGGCTGTAATCATCCCCGGTATGATTGCGATAATTTTTTTAATGGTAACTAGAAGGAAGGATTCCTGGTCTCAAATGCGCATAGGGCAGGGTTTGGTGATTGTATTGCTGGTGATCCTTCCCTGGTTTGCAACAATGCTCTTACTACATGGAGATGAATTTAAGAATCATATTATTGGGGCCGAAATATCAAATAGGCTGGTTCACGATAGCCCATTCAGCTTTTACTTCTTTGGTGTGTTATTTCGCTATCACTTGCCTTGGGTATTTTTCTTTCTTGTAGCATTTCTCCACCAGTTTGGCATTTGTGGTCACTCACTTTCCCCGGCTTCGGGAGTACCAGAATACTTCAGACAGGTTTTGATTAACATGAGGGATCGCGTTGGATTGTTGTTTGCCCGGGAGAATGAGTCGATTCTGCTTTGTTATATATGGATGCTAGTATGCCTGGTCCTGTTCACCCTTGTCAGGACAGAACATAGCCGATATATGTTGCCAGCCTCTTCGGCAGTTGCCATTCTGGTGGCAAAATTTTTCGCGGACATGGAAGAGGGAGGGGCGGATTGGCAGGGTTATAAAGTCACTGTGGTTTTTACGGGAATTATTCTTTTTGTGGCGGCGATATCTTCAGGTGGGGCGTTGTATGTTTTTAATTTGATCTATAGTGTGCCCATACATTTTTTCATATTACCTGCATTGTTTTTGATGACGAGTATCAGTATTTTTAGGCTTGGCAAGAAACAACAATATGGGAAACAAGTATTTGCCATTTCATTTTCGCTTGTTTTTGCCTTTGCTTTTTTAAGCGGGGAGGTTTTTCCTCATCTTAGTCGTTATCCGATGAAGCTGTTTTCTGAGAAAATATCAGCCGATAAATTTTCTGGTTATACAGGGGTGTACAGGTTAGGAAATCAAAGAGCAAAGCTGGGTGTGTTGACAGGAAGAAAGGTTTTTGGATTTTCTCAGCCCAGTCAAATTCAGCAATTTATTGGTGCTGATGACAAGGTTTTGGTTGTCATGCGAGAAAAGGATTTGCAGGAGAGTTTTTCCAGTGCCCCGCTCAAGATAGTGGCAGAGGATATTGCTTGGTTAAGAGGGCGTGTTGATTGGGATAGATTCAAGGAACTTTTTGGAAAAGCAGAATCTACGGGTATTTCAGGACTAACGGAAAAGATCTATCTATTATCGAATAAATAGCAGGTTATTTGATAAGAGGTAATGGCATTGCCGAGAAATCGTATCTGACATTCTCCCGGTTTTTCATGGAAGTAAAAAAAGCATATTTGCTATTTGCTTGAATCAAATAAACCTTATCAGGATACAGGGAGGCCAGCTTTCTAAATTCAACAATAGAGGACAACCATGTTTTTCCCGGGGCGGAAGATAAAGATGTTATTAGCTTCTCTGGATCTCGAGTAACGAATGACTCCATGACACGGTTGGAATAGAACAGCATCGCTAATCTGGGATTCGAGGGAGTGAGACCGTAGTTGCCTATTGTCTGGTTTGTTGGCGTGTTGAGATTTATGACAGTTGCCAATTCTCTCACTTCTTTACTGCTTTGGGCAAGAGTTACTTTAACCTGAAAAGGGGTGGCATTGACGAACAGAATAGTTACAGCAATAACCCCGATCATTATTCCCAGAGCGCGATCTTTTTTGTCCGGTCCGAGCCAGTTAGAAACAGTTTTCGCAGTGATAATGGCGAGGGCTGGAAACATCAGGAATAGATAACGGAGTGTCTGATTTTTGCTCGTGCTCATTACCAAAAAGGTGAGTACAGGCCACAAGAAGAGTAATAAAGCTGTTCGATCTTTATCTTTAAAAAAACCGTGTTTGCCAAATTGTGCCAGACCTATCAGGGTAAAAGGAAGCCAGGGCCAGTAATTTTTTAAGAAGTCTTTTGTATAACCCAGAAAATAAAAAGTTTCCTTAACTCCACCATAACTCCGGTTGATAATCAGCGATCCAAAATGCGCATTAATGAATCCTTGCCCGTGGTGGTGCCAGTTAATAATGTGCCAGCTGAATCCCAAAAGTAGAGCAATCATACATCCTGATAAAAACCAGGGATTGATAATTTCTTTCCATTGTCGACTGAAAATCAAAAAAACACCGACAATTGTAAGGGGGAAAAGTCCTAGAACGCTTTTAGACAATATGGCACCTGCAGTTGCCAAACCGAAAACCAGATACCAGGGTTTGATATCCCGCGCCTTGAAGAACGCATAGAACGCCAAGGTGACAAAAAATGCCACGGGAATATCGACCATGCCTCGACGAGAAGAATCGACAAACATTCCAGGAAAAAGCAGAACAAAGGCTGAGGTGAAAGCGATCCAGTTATCTTTGTAGAGTAACAGGCTCAATCGGTAGGTTATGAGGACGATTCCGGTGGCAAATAGAGCAGAAGAGAAAATTGCTGAGTAACTGGAAATCCCAAAAATACTGAAAGCTAAAGCCGTTAGCCAGAAAGGAAGGGGTGGGTTGTCAAAAGTAGGTGTTCCGGAGTGATTGATGATCCAGAAGGACCCCGAGCCTAGGATTTCTTTTGCTTTCTGAGCGTAATAGGCATCGTCAAAATTAGTGATGCCGGTGTCCAATTGTCGACCCAGAAATATTAAAAGTGAAGAAAAAATCAGGAATAAAACCTGAAGTCTCTTGTCATTCAGTGCGGAGTTCAAATTAGGAGGTATGATCGGTTGAAGGGTGAAAGCCGATGCTGAAAACCAAAAGGATGAGAAGCCTCGGACATGGTTACTTTAAACATTGATTTAAATATTTACGGTCGTCATCATTTAATCTTTTGCTGAACAAAAATCCAAAGGTTTCAAGTCGCCAAATTAGAATGTCCAAACCCTTGAGCATATGAAACCAGTAAATCATGGCAGAAAAAAAAGGTTTTTGTATTAAACCATTTCTGCAAATAAAGAAACCCCATAGCTGTTTTTTTGACCTTCGAATAAGAGGCCAGTTTCCTCGTGTTTTTAAAATTCTGCAAAGCTCAAAAAGGTTTTTCAGGTTTTGTAGCATGTTAAATTTCAGGGGAGAAAACTCGTGGGACGAAAGCTCTGGTCAAGAATTCAAAAATATTTTTAAATTCTTATTTGAAGGATTTTATACCATGCATACCATGAAGTAAAGAAAGCTTAACCAAGTCAATAAAAGCTTCTCGGTTGATCTTTCAAATGATTTAAGCGATTATGCTTGTTTCAGAGTGAAAGAGGTTGAACCTTTGATTTTAAGGCAGGTGTATGAAAATTCCTATGGTCAAACCAGATAATTTAAACGGTCATGTTCAGTCTTCCTTGAGGCTGACATATTTGGTGGGCGAGATTCCCACCCCTGTCTTAAAATGAAACCTGAATCCCTTTATTCTTTTTGCTCCGAATTTCTGCGTTCGGACTCCGAACTGGTGCAAAGGCATTTGCAGGTGCTTGAGCAAATGGTGGGTATTGACAGTAGGAGTTTTGGTGTCAATGAGTTTGAGGGTGACCGTGTCACACCCAGCGACATGCGGGAAATTCTCGAATGCGCCCGTGAATATCTTCTGGGAATTGGTCTATCAGAGGTCAAAATAAATGATTCGTGTTCCAGTAGCCCGTTTCCCATATTAATGGCAGAAACTTTTGTCTCCGCAACGAAACCTACGGTCCTCTTTTATGCGCATCTTGATAAGCAACCTTATATGGATGATGGGCGTTTTGAGAAATGGGGCGGAATTCCTCCGACGAAATTAAGGTGGAATGAGGATCGTACGAGAGCCTATGGGCGTGGAGCCGCTGATGACCTGAGTGGGGTAGTCTCTATAGGTATGGCCATTGATGCGTTGTTCAAATACTTTGATATCAAACAGAAGGGCGATGATAGTGGAAAGCTGCTCCCTTGCAATATTAAAATAATATATGAGACTGAAGAAGAAAGCGGTTCACATAGCCTGATTGACCAGATTCAGGAGAATAAAGATTTTTTTCGAGGCACCCATTGTGTTGTGATTACCGATGTGGTCAATCCAGCTCAAGGAAAACCGGGGCTCACAACCTCCTTGCGTGGAATTCTCCAGATGGATGTGACGGTTATTGCTGATGGGAAGGTTGCTGTTGATGAGCAAACGGCTCTTTATAAGCTCCTTGCCACACTCATTCGAGAGGATCATTCCCTGATGGTCGAAGAAATAGCCAATGCAGACCAGCCAGTGACAGATGCTGAAAGAGAGGGTTATGCGCGAGTTCCGACTTCTGTGCAGGCTTTGAAAGAGACCGCAGGTCTCCTTCCGAATACTCGACTCACGGTTCCCGAAGACATTTCTTCAATACTGATTGCGCAGTTGAGAACTTCATTTGCAAACGCTCGTCCTAAGCATCGGGTTTCGGGGAGTGTGATTCTTGGCGTGGCTGGGGCGCGTTTAACGTTTCCCGATATCAGTGATCCTAAAGAATTTGAAGGGCGATTGAAAAAAATTCTTGCTGATCAAAATCGATATCAAATGGAGATTAAGGTCTCAGTAATCAGCGAAAATCCATTGTCGACAGATATTCTATTACGCTCGTCGGAGAAAGATCCTCACTCGGGAGTCAATGGTGGGCCGGTTCCCATTCCAGAATTGCAATTGGCGTGTATGATTGATGAACTCATTTTTTCCGAAGGTAGTTGGCACCCCAGGCTTGAAGAATTGCGTAATCCGAGGGGCGAGATGGCTCGAGCGCAATCTCTTAGAGTTGACCACGATTTTTCGGCAGATCTCTTCGAGGAAAAGTCTGCCCGGTCTTGGGTGGAAATCAGGTTAGCTCCCGGCAACAACGATATACAAGCTAGAGAGGCGCTTCAGTCTCATCTCGAAAAAAATATTCTGCCCGGATTTGGGTTGGATATCAAAGCTGATAAGGGTGCTTCTCCATGGATGACGGGAATTGAACATCCTGTATTTCCTCTGATACTGGATTCTTTGGAAAAGGGCTTTGGTGAGAAAGCATGTCTTTATGGATGTGGCGGCACAATTCCGTTTGTTGCGAAACTCATGCAGGCTTTAGGAGATGTTCACCCTCTTTGTCTGGGCGCCTATGACCCCGACTCCAGAATGCATGAGCCGGGGGAAAGTCTATCCATGCCTGATTTAATTGGGTGTACGCGATCCATCATGCATTTTTTGTCCAAGATTGATGAAGTGTACGGGGATTCCCCTTTCTGATCCTTGCTATTAGGACTATAAAATCTTTCTCTGAAGTCTGATTCTTGCAAGAAAATAAATGTAAATATATGTGTTGAAATTGTGACAAAAACGGGATTACTTTTAAAACCTGAAAGGTTTATAATTAACGAAACAAATGTAATAATAGTTGTATAAAAATTTATTCCTATTAGCCGTACGAGCAAAGTCGATTGAGGCCAAAGAAAGAATACATTTGCTATTTATTTCGAGGATAGAGTGGGCACTGTAGCTGAAGAAGACAAGTTCAGAGAAATCAATATCGAATTCCTCGCAAAGGGTGGAGATGAGGGATTTGATATTTTCTATAAAACGGATAACTTTGGGACCGATAAATTTGTGAAGTTTGCCAGTACGGAGCGCAAACATCAGGAAAAGGTAATGCGACTTTTGGAAGAGGGCACTGACCAGGAGTTTTATATCCATGAAGCAGACCTTTTCAAGTATTACAAGTTTGCCACCAATTCCTTAAGGGCGGTGATGGCTAACCCGGATATTCCTGCCAAGGAGAAGACTGAAAAAATTTACGAAGTTTCCAAAGGAGTGATGAAGGAGTTTTTTGAAAATAACACTTCTGAGAAGATTCTGGAGTCATCTGAAGAAGTCATGGAAATGATGGAAGAGTGTATGACCACAGCAGAAGCCGGGTTTCATGGGATTGCGGAAATAACCAGCAAGGACTACTACACCTACACCCACAGCGTTAATGTGGGGTTATATTGCATGACTTTTGGTGTAAAGAGCAAGATGTCTAAAGGCGATACACGGCAATTATCTCTGGGGGGGATGTTGCACGATGTTGGCAAAGCGAAAGTAGACCATGCTCTGATCAACAAGGATGGCAAGCTCACTGATGAAGAGTTTCAGAAAATGCAATCCCACGCCGGTGAAGGAGGCAATATCCTTACCGGGATGAATTGTTTTGCCGACAATGTGGTGCGAATGGCGGCAGAACATCATGAAAAGTTCAAGGGTGGGGGGTACCCGATTGGGAAAGTCGGTAATGAAATCCACTTATTTGCACGGATTTGCAAAATCATGGATGTCTATGATGCTTTGACAACGCGACGGTCTTATAAGAAAGCTCTAAGTGCTTTTGATACGCTGATTATTATGAAAAAACAAATGGCTCATGATTTTGATCCGGACCTTTAGCAAAATTTTATTCGCCTGATGGGTCCAGATTTGTAGAGCTAGTCTTTCCGTCAAGGAATTTTCATCGTATCGAGAGAAAACTCCGCATATTTTTTCAGTTCAGGTTCCCATTGTTGTAATTCCTTTTCAGAAATTCCCAGCAGGCCCAGCAAATTTTCTTGTTTGGTGGCAGTAAAACCTTTTAAGCCGCTAGGAAACCCCCATTCACAAGCAAGGGATTTTGCCAAAGCCACAACTGCAGCGATTTCCCAGTTATTTTTATTTTTCTCCGGTGCTGTGTATTGCAGAATGACTTGGGAAAGTTGTGGGGGAAGGCCCCAGGCATCTATCATTTCTTCTGCTACTTCAAGATGGGAGAACCCAATTGTTTGTTTCTCTGCTTCTATCAGGTCAACTTGATTTCGATCCATAAAATCCTGGGCCTCGGCAAACGCGGTAGGAAAATATACAGTTAAAGCGATCACCCCTGCATCGTGGATGAGTCCTGATGTGAAACTGACATCTGATTCCATGCCCCCAATGAACCTTCCGAGCCCTCCAGATATAGCCGCAGTGATACCGCTGTGAATCCATAATTGAACGTAGTCAATGGACAGGGTGGACTTGTCGTAAAATCGTTCGATGATTGGTGTTCGTAAAATAATATTTTTTATTGCACCGGGGCCCAGTAAACCTGCGGCTTGTTGCAGGGAAGAAATTTTTCCAGGGTAACCATAGATAGGTGTGTTGGCGACCTTCAATACCGCCATGGCCATGGCAGGGTCATACTGAATCATTTCCACAATACTGTAGTCCATGGATGATGAGGTTCCCGTAGCCATGAGAACATTATCAATTTGTTCTGGCAGGGAGGGTAGATTTTTTAAAGACCGAAATCGGTCAAGTGTCAAGGAGGTCATCGGAGGAGCCTTGAATAGTGCGGTTTCTTCCTTCATGCTTGGCTTTATACAAAGCGAGGTCAGCAACTTTAATCAAGTTTGCCGCTTCTTGCATGTGAGTGGCGTCAAATTCTGCGATTCCACAGCTGACTGTAACTTTAAAGTCTTTGTCTTTGGACTGGAACTTATGATTAGCCATTTCTTCTCTAATACGTTCGGCGATGTGCAAAGCTCCTGCTATCGGGGTTTCTGGCAGGACCAAAAAGAATTCTTCTCCTCCATATCTTGCGGCCACATCGTTGGACCGGCAAAACTTTTTTATGATGGCGGAAAAGTCCAATAAAATTTCATCACCCTTCTGGTGCCCATGAGTATCATTGACATCTTTGAAATGGTCGATATCCATCATGATCACTGAAAGCGGAGAATTGTATCTCCGGCAACGTACAACTTCATTTTTCAGAAGCGTTTGCATTTGTTGATGATTGTCCAGACCCGTCAGGCCGTCTGTGATGGAAAGTTTCTCTGCCCGCTCATATAACATGGCGTTGCTTATAGAGAGAGCAACAAACTCAGACACATTCAACGCGAAATCCAAATCTCCTACATTGTAGAGACCATTTTCATTGTCGTTCAGATTCATGACTCCAATGATTTCATTTTCGATCATCAGGGGTATGGTGACAAAAAAATTGCAGGAGAATAGCGGATTTTTTCTTCCACGAAAATAGCGTGAAGCAGGAAAATCCTGTTCAAAAATATACCTTCCGGATGTCGTCGCCTCCCTCATGATAGGTGAATCATTTTGATATAAAGAATATTCCTCTTTGATATCAGGATGATTGTGACTAACGAGGGTCAGTCTGCGCCGATTTTTATCAAAAAGAAAAAATGTGAAATACTTTATCGATAAAATAAAAGGAAGTTTCTCCACCATTACCTGGAAAATCTCCTGCAGACTGAGGAGATTAATACTTTTCTGCAGATAAATGAGATGGTCGAGATTTTCGAGGGACTCGCCCAGCAACGTATTTTGTTTCTTAAGAAGATTCCGTACGGTTTCCGCTTCCTGCCATCGCAGTTTTTCGTAATCAGCAGAACTCATTTTTTTGATCGTTTCCTGAGAATTTGAGGAATAGGTTTATTGCTTTGCCTGTCAAAATTCCGGCTATTTACAATGGAAAGGTCATGTTTTTCGAAAAATGGTCGAAAAAATCAATAGAGCTAATTATATTATATGATTGATCAAAACGTTTTAAAAATTAGATTTTAGCCCTGTTGAGATAGTGGTGATAGCACTCTGAAACCAAGTTGGTATAGTTTTTGCTCTATAATACAGAAAAAAGCAATTACGTCAAAAATTATGGCTACCTCATTAAATTCTATCAGACTCATTTTGTTACTTCTGCTCACCCTATTGGGGGTGCAGGGGGCCTGTAAATTTGCGTGGGCTCAGGATTTTGAGTCTGAATTTATCCAACGTCCCCAGGTTTCAACAATAAGGATAGGACCACATCCTATTTATACCCGAATTTTGGTCAACTTGACCGAGTCTGTTTCTTATCAGGTTAAGGCAGATTTTGCCAATAAACGGATCACCCTGATTTTACCGAATACGACAAAAAGCACCCGTTTACGCAGTAAGTCATTTAATGATAAAAATCTGGAACAATATTCAATTCGGTCGATGGATGAAGATTTACAAGTAACTTTCTTGCTGAAAAACGCCAATACCCGATTTTTTCATTCTTTGAATCCGCAAAAATCACAGATCATTTTAGATCTCAAGGGGGAGAGTCGACCTATCTTGAAAACCAGGATCGGAAAGGCAAAACGTAAGCCCAGGTTTCAGAAGAGTATTGAATCGGCTCCTGAGCAATCACCTTTACCCAAAAAAGCCAGACTGATAGGTTTTAGTCCCAAAGAAATCCGGGCAATGGTTGTTAAATCCCAGGAAGAAAAAGAAAAGAACGGTTGGGAAGATTATCAGAAAGCTTTGGCAGAGTTTCAGCAAGCGAAATATCCCTCCGCTTCGAAAATGCTTGGGGAGTTTCAGTCAAATTACCCTAAAAGCAAATACCTTGATCATATCCTTTATTTAAAGGCTGAGGCAGAATATCGCGTTACTTTCAAAGAGTTGAATCCAATTTTTGACAGGGCTTTGGCTTCTTACAAGTTAGCCATGCGGGAATATCCCAAGTCAAAATTTTATGATCATGCCTTGTTGAAGGTGGCTAGTATTTTTGATGAAATTGGTTATAGCTTGGAGGCTAGATCGCTCTTCAACCAAGGGCTAAAGTCCAAGCCGGGTAGCCTCTATAATGAAGTTCGAAAAAATAGCCTGGCTGCTATGCTGATGAAGGAGGGTCGGCTGGATGAAGCTTTTAATGCATTTCAGAAGATACTTAGAAAGTCCCCAAAAAATATTGCGGCAAAAGCGGGGGTTTTTGAAATTGCCAATAAGTTTTTTGAAGAAAAAGATTATGCCCGTGCATTAAAGATTTTTGAGACCGGGGCCAAGCGCTGGCCGGGCGAACTCAATGAGAAGCCTGAAATCAATTATGCCATGGCAGAAATTTATTTTTCACAAAAAAATTATGAGAAAGCCAGAAAATATTTTTTTAATCTTTTGAATCTGGATCCGGTTTCCGAGAATGCACATAAAGCTCTAAATCGAATCGGTGATTCTTTTATTGTGCAGGGAAAGTATCAGAATGCATTGGCTGTTTTTGATGAATCGGGGAAAAGAAAAGGTCGGAAGCTGGATGAAAAAGGCAATCCTGTTTTGGATGAAGAAGGTGATGTGATCCGAGAAGAAACCGCAGAAACCCAATACGGAAAAGTCCGAATGGCTGATATCGGAATCCGCCAGCCACGTCTGAAAATAAGGGATATTGTTTTTGATGTTGGGCCTTATTATAAGCCGTTTAAGACTTACGAAACAATATTTGCTGAGGCGCGAAGCGTTGATATTCTCGCGGAAGTGACCTTGAGTCGAGGCATCGCTTATTTGCTGGAGCAAAACTATCTGAAGGCGATTGAAGAGTTTAAAAAACTTTTGCCGATGGGGCCTGAATCTCGATTTTTTCAGGAAGCTGATCGGTACATCCGGCAAGCTCTGATTGCTCTGGTCGATAAATATTCAAAGCAGGATGGAAACCTACCCATTCTTTATTCATACAGTGATTTTATCAGTCTTCCAGTTGGGGATATTAACAATGCCCAAACTCTCCTCCAGGTGGGTGAAGCATATCAGGCAATAGGCATGTTTGCCGAAGCCGTCAAATTCTATGAAAAAGTGAAGGCGATGGATTCTCAGAAAACTTATCGGGATCGGGTTTTTCTCAACCTGGGCCAGATTCACTTGGAAAGCTCAAATTATGATGAGGCACTCTTAGTTGCGCGAAATTTTCTGAAAAACTTTCCCCGAAGCAAGTGGACTTCAGAGGCTATGAAACTTTTGGCCAATGCCCTGAAAGGGGCGGGAGATTATTCAGGAGCCATCAATGCTTATGAAGATTTCCTGGTGAAGTCTGAAGACAAGGCGGAAGTGCATTTCCTCATCGGAGATACTTATGCGAATATGGATCAACTGGAGGATGCCGCGCAATCTTATCAAAAGGCGATTGCGACTTATGATCGCCAGGAACGGGTAATTCCCGACTATCTGCAGAAGGCTTATTACCGTCTGGGCATATCTTTTTATAAGTTGAATCGTTTTGGTCCGGCTGTCGAGGCATTGAAATCGGCCAGAGAGCTTTTCCCCGATAATCCGTTACGTGATTGGGCGGATTTTCTAATGATTGAGAGCCTGGAGAAACTCGGTGATCCGTTAAAGATCACGGAGGGATTAAACCGGCTGGTGAAAAACGAAAATGCGGATAACCTTACCCGGCAGGCTGCGGAATCCAAGGCGAAAATACAGGAATGGGAAAAACAATTAAAAGAAGGGTAAATTTATTTTATAATAAAATCGTGTCTTTCGTCCAACCTGCCTCATACTCCATCCACTAACCATTGGGGCAAGAAGTAAAATCTCATTGTGTTGAGGTAAACACGAGCTCTACAAAAATATGCATGTTACCCGCGAAGGTTCTCCGTCCATGACTGAAGTCGGCAAAGAAAACAACAAAGATATTGAAGCCCTCATTAAGAATATGGAGGCCTTTAACGAGGTCACCGAGCAACTGCAACGTTCCTATGATGAATTGCAGATAAGAGTCAAACAACTTGACTTGGAATTGGAGGGTAAGAACACTGAGCTGAAAAAAAACCTTATTGAAAAAGAGGAAGTTAAAAATTATTTGAATGACATTCTGGAAAGTCTCACAAACGGTGTTATTGTGGTGGATCGGTCTGGGCGTATCACAACGTTCAACCAAACTTCTGGAACATTAACGGGTCTAAAGCCGAAAAACTGTTTAGGAAAAACTTTGAAAGAAGTTTTCCCGATTGACCTGTTTGAAAATCTGGTATCCAGGCTTGAAAAAAACCGTGGAGAAACGATCAGCCGGGATCAGGATATCACCACCCCGGATAAGAAAATAATTCATGTCCGTGTTTCCGCTTCCCCTGTATGGGACAATCATGGCGGCCAGATAGGAACCGTATTGATCTTGCAGGATAGAACTGACTTGCGTCGGTTAGAGGAGTTGGCTAATCGCAATCAACGGCTTCGAGAGATGGGAGAGATGGCAGCCGGGATTGCACATGAAATCAGGAATCCGTTGGCGAGTATCGAATTGTTTGCCTCGTTACTCAAAAAAGACCTGGAAGATGACCCTGAAAAGGGCAAGCTGGTCCAACATGTCCGCGCAGGCGTGCAGAACATGGACCGCATCATATCCACTCTTCTCTTGTTTGCAAAATCATCCAAGCCATCCCGACAGCAATGCGATATCAATCTTTTATTGTCACAACTTCTGGACGGTTTGGACGATGTCAAAGTGCCGGAGAATATTAAGGTGGTTCGGGACTTTGACAAGGAAGAGATGATGGCGAATGGAGACAGGGAATTATTGCGACAGGTTTTTCCTAATTTAATTCGAAATGCCATTCAGGCAATGCCGGATGGCGGAGAATTGCGCCTGCAAACCAGGAAGGCTCTCATACCTGTGGCCGAAAATGATAGAGGTGCAGGAGCCCGTAAATTCATTGCCATTACGATAGCAGATACCGGTGGAGGTATTTCTGCCGACGACCTTGCCAAAATTTTCAACCCTTTTTTCACTACCAAGGATAAGGGGACGGGGTTGGGACTTGCGATATCACATAATATCATCAAAGCTCACCAGGGGACGATTGAAGCCGTGAGCGAAGAGGGTAAAAGCACTTCTTTTAAAGTCAAGATTCCCTGTTGGGATGAGGATTTCGATGAAAAATAATGCTTCGAAAAAAATTCTGATTGTCGATGATGAACCTGAAATGAGGATCGCACTGGAGACAACTCTTCAGCGCGAGGATTACCAGCTCGTTTGCGCGGAAGATGGCAAACAGGCGCTGGATCAGTTTGAGAATCAGTTGTTTGATCTGGTTTTGACAGATGTGCGCATGCCAAAATTAAATGGATTGGAATTGCTGCGTGAGGTTAAGGAACGCTCTCCTCAAACGCCTGTGGTCATGATGACGGCTTACGGAACCATTGATAACGCGGTAGAGGCGATGAAGGAAGGAGCCTTTGATTATTTGATAAAAGGCTCCGGGTTTTCTGCCGATGTTCTGGTTTCTACAGTGAAACGTGCATTTTTGAATCCACAAGATTATATCCCTCCTGCGCGACCATCGGGTGTTATCGATAAAGTCGATTCTCCAGTCACAAAAAGAATTGTGACTCAAGATGAGGGAATGAAGAAACTCCTGAAATTTGCTGAAAATGTTGCTTACAGCAAGTCAACCGTTCTCATCATGGGTGAGACTGGAACCGGCAAGGAGTTATTTGCGCGTTATATCCACCAATGCAGTCCTCGCGCGGGTAAACCTTTCATGGCGGTCAATTGCGCCGCTTTACCGGAAGGGTTATTGGAGTCTGAACTGTTCGGCCATGAGAAGGGTTCGTTCACCGGAGCCACCGAAAATAAAGAAGGCAAGTTTGAACTGGCGCACCAAAGTTCACTGCTTCTGGATGAGGTCACAGAGATGGGTCTGCCTTTGCAGGCTAAACTGCTCAGAGTCTTGCAGGAGCATGAGGTCGATAAAGTAGGTGGCAAAGCACCTATACCTGTAGATGTACGGGTGATTGCCACGACCAACCGGGACATTCGTCGTCGGATTGAGGATCATGAATTCAGGGAAGATCTGTATTACCGGTTGAATGTGGTCCCCTTGATCCTTATTCCGTTGCGTGAAAGAAAGGATGATATTCCATTGTTGGCGGAATATTTTATGAACCAGTTTTGTCAGGAAAACTCCCGCCCTTCCATGAAGATAGATCCGGCGACCCTGACCCTGTTGAAAAAGTATCGCTGGCCCGGCAATATCCGCGAACTTGGAAATATTATTGAGCGGTCCTGCCTGATGTGTCAGGGCGATACCCTGCTTCCTGCTAACCTGTTTTTTGATGACGAGCCTCTCTCGTCCGGGAAAAAAGACACTGTGCCGAAGCTATCGGGAACGATTCATGCAATGGAAAAGGAACTGATCAAGCAAACCCTTGAGGAATTCAGCGGTAATAAAACCAAAGCCGCCGACTCATTAGGCATCAGCATCCGCACCCTGCGCAACAAACTCAACGAATATAACGAGGGCGTGAAGGAATAATATAATTGTAACCGGATATCTTTGACTATGCCTGGTCATTTTTGTTGAATATAGAGCAATTAATCATATTGAAACGACAGTATTTCTTCCCTTGTCTTTTGCCTTATATAAAAATCGATCTGTTTCTTTTAAGAGATCGTCCAGTTTAACTCCTTCATTTGCATGACAAGATACCCCAAAACTCATGGATATTCTCAACGTCGCCCCTCCAAACTCAAAGCTATATGATTCTATGGATTTCCGCATTTTTTCAGCAACATTCACCGCTCCCATCAGATTCGTTTCAGGCAAAACGATAAAAAACTCTTCCCCACCCCAACGGGACAATTTGTCCAATTCTCTGATTTGCTCTTTCAGAAGTATCGCTACTTCTTTCAATGCATAGTCGCCAAAATCGTGACCGTATTGATCGTTGACTTTTTTGAAGTGATCAATATCACACATGATTACGGAAAAACTCTTCCCATAACGCTCAAACCTGGATTGCTCGTTTTCAAGCTTTTCCATCATGTCCCTGCGATTTGAAATCCCGGTCAAAGGATCTATCCTTGATAGCGAATCAAGTTTTTCAATCAACTTGTTCTTTTCAAGGAGAAGTTTTTTTATGGAAAGTTGGGTCTTGATTCTAGCTAATACTTCCTCTTCTCTGAATGGTTTTGCAATATAATCCACTCCTCCTACCTTAAAGCCTTCCACAACGGCTTCGACCTCTGTTCGGGCAGTAACAAACAGAATGGGGATATGCGCAGTATTGCTATCCGCCTTTAATCTTTCGCAGGTTTCAAACCCGCTGATCCCAGGCATCATGACGTCCAGCAGGATCAGGTCGGGTTTGTTTTTATTCACCAGTTTAAGGGCTGTTTCACCACTGGGTGCCACAGAAATTATGAAACCGCTCTCACCCAGCATTTTTCGTAGTACATCAATATTCTTCGGTACATCATCTACTATGAGAATATTCATGTCTTTTAAATCAAATGAAGTATCATTCATAAAATAATTTGTTTGAAGTCAGTTATGAAACTTTCCCGGTCATCTCAATGAAAGTTGAAATAGTTGCCCTGTCAGTTGTATTGGCCTCATCATCCAGTTTGCGGGGACATTTAATCGCTGATTTTTGAGATGCTTTCTAAAACATTAATGATCTTGTCCATATCATAAGCTTTAGATAGTTTTGTAATGTGTTCATAAAGTTGGTCTGAAGCCCCATCTCTTTGTTGTAATTCCTCCAGAGCCTTTTCAAGATAAGTGATATTGTAATTTTCGGCAGATTCCTTCATTTTCTCATACAGATCTTTAGGAATAGAGAGCTTCGATAAATCCAGTTTTTCACTTGATGAAGGTTTTTCTTCCTCGTCCTCATCGTAAACATAATCAACACCAAGCAATTCGTCCAGGCAACTGTATATCTGCTCCGTGGTGAAAGGTTTTGAGATAAACTCATGACATCCCATTTCCAGAAAATACTCCCGCCGTCGATCCAGAGCAGATGCGGTGATGGTTACGATTTTAATGCGATCTCTGCCGAACTCCTTCACAATCAGTTTGACAGCATCCTCTCCTCTCATTACCGGCATTCGCATATCCATGAACACAATGTCGGGTTGGTGCTCAATGGTTTTTTCAACCCCTTCCTTACCGTTTACCGCTTCCAATACTTCAACTCCAATACTCGACAGGAGTTTTGCAAGAACATCCCGGTTTTCCTTAACATCATCAACAACCAAAGCCTTGACACTGCATTCAGGTTTTAAATGCAATACGTTTCTATGTTTCCCTCTGCGGTCTATGTAGTGTTCTCCTTCCACGGGTGGTAGTGTAATGGTAAAGTAAAAACTTGAACCTTCGTTGACTTTTGATTCCAGATGCAACTCTGAGCTCATGAGTTCCAATTGTTTTTTCGAAATGGCAAGCCCTAAACCCGTACCTCCCTTTTTGGCTCCCTCTTCTTCCTGCTGGAACGCCTCAAAAATTGTACTTTGGACCTCTTTTGTAATCCCGTTCCCGGTATCAGTGACATTAAAGCGGTAGTGATTGTTTTCCAAAGCTTTTATAGATAAGGTCACTTCTCCAGAATCCGTAAACTTGACGGCATTTCCCAGAAGGTTGATCAGAACCTGTCGTAATTTAACCTCATCAGCTCGCACAATAATCGGGCCGGAAGGCGCATCAATAGTCCATTTCAGTTGTTTTTGCCTGCAACGCAGTTCAAACATGCTGTCAAGATTATCTATCAATGTATTTAGATCGAAGTCGGAAAGGTTGAGCTCCATTTTTCCCGCTTCAATTTTTGATATATCCAGAATTTCGTTGATCATTTTCAGGAGGTTTTTACCACTGTTGTCAATGGTCCTTATGGAGTCCAGGGTTTCTCTGTCTAGGTGTTTATTTCGTAGCAGTATCTGGGAATAACCCAGTACAGCGTTCATGGGGGTACGAATCTCGTGGCTCATGTTGGCGAGAAACAACGATTTGGCTCTACTGGCTTTAACAGCTTCTTCCCTTGCAACAACAATTTCCTGTTCTGCTCTTTTTCGCTCAGTGATGTCTCGCAATGTGCCTATGAAACTGGTTCCCTCATGAGTGTCCAGTTGAGTGATTCCGAGATCAAGATCAAAAGTGGAACCGTCTTTTCTTAACCCCACCACTTCCCGGCCCATTCCTATAATTTTTGCCTTGCCGGTGGTTAAATAGCTCTTTAAATATTGATCATGCTCACTATGGTAGGGCTCGGGCATGATCATTTTGACGTTTTGCCCAATCAGCTCTGAAGAGCTGTAGCCGAATTGGTTTGTCACTGCTGAATTGATACTTTTTATAATTCCCTGAGAATCAATGATGATGAGGCCATCAATCAGGTTTTCCATAATTTTGCTCAGACGAGCTCTCTCACTGACTGCTTCTTTAGAGGTATCTCGAATTAATTTGTCCTGTTCCAACCTCTCAAAGCTTTTTCCAATTTGCAGAGCTATATTTTCAAGCAGATTTATAATTCTTTGATCAGAATTCCTCTGCATTTCAGAAAAGAATTCTATTACGGCAAAAACGTTGTCCTTCAATAGTATGGGAACTGCATAGCCCGATTTCAGATTAAAATTATTAACCCTTGCGGCTCTTGGAAAGTTTGCGTCAGTCAGTATATTTTCAATCCATATGGAGTTTTTGTTTTTCCAAACTCTACCGGGCAAGCCTTCGCCTTTTTTATAAACGTAACCACTGGAAACTGAAATAAACTCTTCAAATCTGGCCTCATCAGATGAATACCAAATGGATTGAGATATTAATTTGTCCCCTGAACCTGAAACAAAATATATATGTCCCAAATCCCAATTAAGTACAGAGCAAATATTGTCCAATAATATTTCCAGGCCCTTCTTTATCTCCTCTTCGCTGTTTGCCTGAAATTGGATTGATGTAAGAAGGATTTTGTAAAGCTCTGCTTCTGTCTTGAGTTGAGCGGTCTGTTTATTTACTACTTTTTCAAGATTTTTATTTGAAGCTTTGAGTTCATTTTCAAGGGTTTCCCGCTTATAGATTAATTGATTAAATGCCGAAGATAGAATTCCAACTTCATCTTTGTTGTTTTCGTAGGGTACTTTTATAATGGAGTCTGATTTTAAAGATTCAGAAATAATTTCTGAAATCTTGGAAAGAGGAGGGACAAGTTTTTTAAGTCCTAAAAAATAAAAGCCAAACAAGACAAAAAAACCTATTAGGCAAACCAACAAAATTGAAAGGGACAAATAAAAATTAGTTTCATTGTGAGCTTTTTCCAGCTCTTTGACGGTTCTATTATTAATCGCAACCTGAAATTTTCTAATATTCCCCAAGATAAGTGCTTTTTGCTGGTCATAATATTCTCCGAAGACGAGTTTTCTGGCCTTTTCCAACTCCCCCTTCTTTACCGCCTCCATTGCCTGCTGTTCTACATTTATCAGGTTGTCCGAGTAACTTTTGGATTTTTTAATAAATTCAATTTCAGAGGGAAGGGCACCAAGGAGTTTCAAGTCATCAGCGACTTCCCTCGATTTGTTTTCGTTAACCTCTTTCCAAAAGTTCTGAAAATGTTTTTCATCTCCAAATTGCGTATACCTTCTTATTTCATTGGTCAGATAGTCTGATCCCTTTCCCAGCTGCTGACCTGCTGTCTCAAGTCTTTCCTTATTTTCCAGCATAGTGGCGTGCATTTCCTTGCTTAATAGTAATTCCCGTCCTGAATAAAAAATCAGAACAAAGAGAGCCAGGATTACAAAGATGCAGGCTTTAAATAGAGTGGAGATTTTCATCGAGATCAAATCAATTGTTGGAAAATCACTAAAAACTTTATTAATTGTGTCTTATCTATAGTCCAGTGTTTTTCTCCTGAAAACAATTATTCTTTTGTAACCCTATTTGAATACTGGTGATTAATCAGGTCTCACTACAAATTAACGGTGTTACTAAAGCAATCCCCTGCCATGCAGGTCGGAGCCAAAATAATGACGGAATTTACCCTTTCATTAGAAAACCCACCTGTTTTCCTCTCCCCAGTTTCAAGTCCATAACACATTTTAAATAAAGGGGTTATTGCTGCTTTCTCCCGTCTTTTTTCGTTTAAGCTCTTTATGGTATGGAATTTGCTTTGTTTAACAAAAAAACAGTATCGAGAGGAAAAAACCTCTTTTACAAACACTATCTTTAGGGGAAGGTGAGGATCATGGACTTTCTGACAAATATGAAAATCAGTTCATCGGGCTTGAGTGTTCAGCGCAAGCGGATGGAAACCATTTCCAGTAACTTGGCCAATTTGGAGACCACACGAACTCCTGAAGGTGGGCCTTATCGGCGGAAAGATGTCCTGATCACTGCTTTGCCTGTAGAAAATGAATTCGGCAACACTTTTAAAAACGAGCTGGGCGATAAGCTGAGCAAGGTGCAAATTACAGATATAGTTGAAGATCAGGAAGAACCGCGTCTGGTTTACAACCCCAGTCATCCCGATGCGAATGATTTGGGTTATGTCGCAATGCCAAATATAGATCAAATGACCGAGATGGTGAATATGGTTACCACGCAACGGTCGTTTGAGGCAAATGTCACAGCCCTTAATGCTTCAAAGGCTATGGCCATTCGAGCGATTGATCTGGGTCGTTAATAATAAACTTTAAAAACTTTTAAACAATAATTCCCATGGAAAATTTTCTGGATTTTTTAAGGCAGTTTGGCGAACGGTTCAACGAACTTTCACAAGGTAAGAAGGTGGCGGCACTTTCTCTTGTGGCTTTGGCCCTGGCATCTTTGCTGGTGATGTCGCTTTGGTTGAAGACTCCAGACTTTCAACTTCTATATGCCAACCTGTCTCAGGAAGATGCGGGAGCAATTGTTGATAAACTGAAAAACCAGAAAGTTCCTTTTGAGCTTTCCAATGGTGGTCGGACAATTCGTATTGCGTCGGACCAGTTACATGAAGTGCGTTTGCAGTTGGCCAGTGAAGGATTGCCAGAAGGTTCAGATGTAGGTCTGGAAATTTTTGAAGACACTCCATTGGGAATGACGGAATTTGTGCAGAAATTGAATTTTCAAAGAGCCTTGCAGGGTGAACTGACCCGTACTATCAAAACCCTTGACGCGGTGGCCCAGGTTCGGGTCCATCTGGTTATTCCTAAAGATAATTTGTTTCGCAAGGATAAACCCAAGGGCAAGGCTTCTGTGACGTTGAAAGTGAAATCGGGTAAAACTTTAACGGAAACCCAGATACAGGGAATCGTTCACCTGGTCTCATCCAGTGTCGGGGGTATTTCTGCGCAGGATGTTGTGGTAGTCGATTTGAAGGGTAATTTATTATCCGGCGGAAAAGAACCTTCCACTGAAGCGATGCTGTCTTCTTCCAACTTCAAACATAAAACAAGAGTGGAAAGAGAACTGCAGCAAAATATCATCAAAATGTTAGAAGACGCATTAGGACCGGGAAAAGTGATTGCTAAAGTCACAGCGGCTTTGGATTTTGAAAAGGTGGAAAGAACTGAAGAAATTTATGATCCGGACTCGCAGGTCGTGAGAAGTGAGAATCAGGTCAGCGAAACCTCTACGGGTGCTGTGCCTCCGGGCGGTGTTCCGGGTGTTCAGGCTCTGGTACCTTCCGGCGGGGCTCCAGGCGGAGTTGCCGGACAGGCGGCTCAGAGGAATAAATCGAATGCTCTGTTCAACTATGAAATTAACAAAGTTGTCCGGCATGTATCGAAACCTCTGGGAGAGATTTCCAAACTCAGCGTTGCAGTGATGATCGATGGCACCATGGCCGGTGATCCTGAGGAGTATCAGCCTCGATCGCAGGAAGATATGGACAAGTACCTGCAAATCGTCCAGTCTGCGGTGGGATATGATCAGGATAGAGGAGATATCATTCAGGTTGAGAACATTAAATTTGACCGGTCTGAGCTGGAAGCACAGAGGGAAAGCATTGCTCGTGCAGAACAGATTGATCTAGGTATGGAGATTGGAAAGCTGGTCGTCGGCCTTGTGTTCCTCATTCTGTTTTTCACTCGAATCATTCGCCCCATCATCAATTGGATGACGATGACGGTGGAAGTGGTTGCGGAAACGGACCAATTGAGTACGGGAGATTTTGATGCAGTAGACGAAGAGAAACGTCGCCTCAGTGAGATGGCTTCTGAATCAGCTCATGTACGAGAATCAGTGGCAGAATTTGTTAACAAAGATCCTAAATACACTGCCGGGGTGATCCGGAAATGGATGCGGGAAAAAGAACCTAAAGCGAAAGCTTAAAGCATGAAAATGAACGGACCCGAAAAAGCAGCCATATTCCTGATGAACTTGGGCGAAGAAAAAGCCGCACAGGTGCTGGCGAACATGGAGGAAGAAGAAATCCAGACTCTTGGAAACTATATGTC
>JAJDBI010000030.1 GCA_029261435.1 Nitrospinaceae bacterium | reverse complement strand
AACAATTTGAAGCCCTCTACTCCAGAGTACTGTCTTATCTACAGGGAAAAGAAGTTTATGTGCAGGATTGTTGCGCTGGCTCCGACCCCAAACACCAGACCCATATTCGCGTCATCACCGAGCAAGCCTGGCACAGCCTGTTTGCTAGAAACATGTTTATCCAGATCCGCGATATGGTCAAACTGGAAACCCACGAACCCGCATTCACTGTCATTCAGGTTCCCGGCTTTAAAGCTGTTCCCGAAATTGATGGCACCAATTCGGAAGTATTCGTTATCGTTGATTTTGGCAAGCAATTAGTTTTGATCGGCGGAACGAGTTATGCTGGGGAAATCAAAAAATCCGTCTTTTCTATTTTGAATTACCTGTTGCCGCAAAAACAAAACGTGCTGTCCATGCATTGTTCTGCGAACATCGGTAAAAAAGGAGACTCCTCAGTATTTTTTGGACTTTCAGGAACCGGAAAAACCACCTTGTCGGCTGACCCACTGCGCAAACTGATTGGTGATGACGAACATGGCTGGAGTGATAGAGGCGTTTTCAATTTTGAAGGCGGCTGTTACGCCAAGGTCATTCGCCTCTCCCAGAAGTCAGAACCTGAAATTTATGACTGCACCCGCCGGTTTGGCACCCTGCTTGAGAACGTAGTGATGGATATAGATACGCGGCGACTCAATCTGGATGATGCCAGCCTCACAGAAAACACTCGGGCCAGTTACCCCATCACCCATATTAAAAATGCTGTGCTCAGTGGCATGGGAGGTCACCCTGATAATGTGATTATGTTGACCTGCGATGCCTATGGGGTCATGCCTCCCGTATCCAAGCTCACTCCCGAGCAAGCCATGTATCATTTCATCTCAGGTTACACCGCAAAAGTCGCGGGCACTGAGAAAGGCATGAGCCGAGAACCCACAGCTATTTTCAGCACTTGTTTTGGTGCTCCTTTCATGTCCCTGCACCCATCTGTATATGCAGATATGCTGGGTGAAAGAATTGCCAAGCATAATGTCTCCTGTTGGCTGGTGAATACGGGATGGACCGGCGGCCCTTATGGTGTCGGGCACCGGATAGAAATTAAATATACCCGAGCTATGATCAAGGCTATTCTAGAAGGCCAGTTGGACAAAGTGGAGACTCAGGAAGACCCGGTTTTCGGTATTCATATCCCGCTTAAGGTTAAAGGAGTCCCGGATGAAATTCTTCTGCCAAGAAACACCTGGAAAAATTCGGAAGCCTACGACCAACAAGCCAAAGAACTTGCAAATCAGTTCATAGAAAATTTCAAGGAATACGAAAGCAACGTGGACAAAAAAATCCTGGATGCTAGTCCAAAACCATCCGGGTCGTCAAAAAAAACCAAGGGGAAAATCCATAAGTTGAGGAAATAGTCTCCTTCAACCTGTAGAATTTCGTTCTTAATAAATAGAGTTTGAACTATGGATTCCACACCTATTATTGCATTAACGATGGGAGACCCTGCGGGGATCGGGCCTGAGATCATTGTTAAAGCTTTTCAGGATGACACATTACCGCTTCAATCCCGGGCAGTAGTGATTGGTGACGCACGCCTGCTCCAGGAAACTGCAAAAAAATATGCGCCAGAAATACTGGTCCATTCCATCAACAAGCCTGAAGAAGGCTGGTATCAGACCTGTACTATTGATGTTATCGACCTCAAAAATGTGCCTGAAAATATCCCTGTTGGCAAACCCAGTGCCGAAGCAGGCCGGGCCAGTTATGAAGCCATCAAAGCCGCTGTCGATCTGGCTCTGCGTGACGAAGTCGCAGCCATAACGACGGCACCCATTAATAAAAAGAGCCTGCACCTTGCAGGCTATCCGTTTCCCGGGCATACCGAGTTACTGGCTCATCTAACAGACTCTAAGCAGGCCGCACTCATGATGGCGGGAAAAAATCTACGAGTCGTGCTTGTCACCACTCATGTCCCCCTGGGGCAGGTCCAGCCACTTATCACCGAAGAAAGAGTGCTCAACACCATTCGTCTTACTCATGAATGGCTGAACCGACATGTGACGGATGTTCCTAATATTGCAGTGACAGGACTCAACCCCCATTGCGGCGATGGCGGTATTTTCGGGCAGGAAGAAACCGATTTAATTCTGCCCGCATTAAAAACCGTACAGACCGAAGGCATTCAGGCCAGTGGCCCCTTTTCCGCCGATGCTCTGTTCGGCAGACCCGACTCACAAAAATATGACGCGGTGGTCTGCATGTATCACGATCAGGGAATGATTCCAGTCAAAATGGACTCTGCCGGACAAGGAGTGAACATTACTTTAGGCCTGCCAATATTAAGAACCTCCGTAGATCATGGCACCGCATTCGATATTGCAGGAAGGGATAGAGCCTGCCCCGAAAATCTTAAAATGGCTTTGAGGACGGCAACCCGGTTGTCACAATCCACACTCTCTATGAAATGAGGAAGAGGCCACTCGGACAAAATTTTCTGATCGACCTCAACATCGCCCAGAATATTATTCAACTGGCCAACATCCAGCCCGGCGAACCAGTAGTTGAAATCGGACCGGGCAAAGGTGTCCTCACGCAAATCCTGATCGATCAGGCTGATTCTCTAACCGCGATTGAACTGGACCCCCGGCTTTCAAAAGACCTGCAAAACCGTTTTGGCGAGAACCCATCTTTTAAACTGATCGAAGGCGATGCCGCAAAGTTTGATTATGCTTCCCTGGGAGTAGGACTTAACGTCGTCTCCAATCTCCCTTATTATGCCGCCACTCATATTATGAAAAGATTGATCCATTACCGGAGTCAAATCTGTTCCATGACGCTGATGCTGCAAAAAGAAGTGGTCGATCGGTTGACAGCTGAACCCGGTCAAAAAGAATACGGCTCGCTCTCGGTCTATGTGCAATATTATTGCGAGGTTCAGCGTTTGCTTGAAATACCCAATACTGCGTTTTCACCAAAACAAAAAATCGACTCTTCTCTCATCGGTCTAAGGCCCCTGCCCCAACCAAAGGTGCAGGTTGAGAATCCAAAACTATTTTTTAAGCTGGTGAATTCAGCATTTTTTCATAAACGCAAAATGCTGAAAAACAATTTAAAAGACTGGGAGTATCTGTTTAAGCAGGAAAGCGGACAATCCCAATTAGCTGGCATTGACCTCAGCCGCAGAGGTGAAACCCTCTCTCTCGAAGACTTTGCAAATCTTGCCAATCATGTTCATACACTCACAGCTGCCTGAAAGGGTGGACAACCATCGGGGCTTTACCCGTCTCAA
>JAJDBI010000029.1 GCA_029261435.1 Nitrospinaceae bacterium | reverse complement strand
TGTTTTCCACAGGTTTTGCACAAATAATGTGGAAAAGATTTTTCCCCATATGGAGGCCCTTTAAAACCCTTGTCTGGCAAGAGAATAGAGATGAGTATAGAGAACAAACCCCTTCACATAGGTCGATTTCGATGGTGTTTTCTCTATACCCTTAGATCATTGGCTATACCGAGGCAATAAGTGCGTCGAGTTTGGTTTGCTCAAATATATTAAGGGCAAATACAGCGTCAAAATTCGGGTGTCGTGTTTCCCCCTAAATCTAGGCCTCAAGAGGGATAAACTGTGATGTCAATGATGTAATGTTTTTTGACGGACTGATTATAAGGGGAAAAGCCTGACGGGATTTTGATACCCTTTCTTTTCCCCTATTTTAGGCATCCGCTTTAAATGTATTTCAAACTTCAAAATTGTGGAAAAACCAATGGCAGCACTTTCTGGGTCGGTAGTTTTTCGACGAAAATATGGGGGATATTTAACTTGTTGAAAAAAAAGAGATATTTTTTAGTCTTCTGAGGAAAATACTTCTTTGAGAGGAGAAATTGAATATCGGATATCTGATGCTGAAAATCTTTCCACAAATAACTCACAATCAGGAACAGTGAGAGAACTTGAATTACTAAGCTTTAGTCTGGTTGGTGAGTGAATTTTATTATTTCTGCAGGGCGTCAATTTTTTCAGGGAAGGAATACCCGTGAGTTTGTAGGAAGATTTCCATGTCGGGTGGGAGTGGCGCGTTGAATGATAAGCTTGAATCCAAAACGGGGTGTTTAAGTTCCAGTTTATGAGCATGTAAAGCCTGTCTGGGCATTTTGAGGTTGGGAGATTTTCCGCCATAAAGTTGGTCCCCGATTACGGGATGGTGGATAGACGCTACATGGACTCGAATTTGATGGGTTCTTCCTGTTTTAGGCCAGAGTTTCAAATAAGACCAATCTTTGCAGCGATATATGACCTGATACTCCGTAGAGGCTTCACGACCGTTTGAAGCCCTGGTGTCCATTTTTTTACGGTGAACTTTGTGGCGACCGATGGTGGCATGGATGGAACCTTTATCCTTTTTAACATTGCCTTTCACGATGGCCAGATATTCTTTGCGGATTTCGCGTTTCTTGAATTGTGCCGCCAGATTTTTGTGGGCAGATTCGGTTTTGGCAACGAGGACCAGTCCCGAGGTGTCCTTATCGAGCCGGTGAACGATGCCAGGTCTCTCGACCCCACCAATCCCCGAGAGGTCTTTGCAATGATGCAATAAGGCGTTAACCAGGGTCCCAGTATAATGTCCCGGTGCGGGATGAACCACAATGCCCGCAGGTTTGTTCAGTGCGAGCAAATATTCATCTTCAAAAATAATATCCAGTGGAATGGGTTCTGCGACTGCGTCGAGAGGAACCGGGGCAGGGACCTGAACGGTGACCTGGTCTCCTTCTCGAACTTTATATCCAACAGGTCGCACCTCACCGTTGACTGTCACTCGGCCTTCAACAATCAGTTTTTTCAGTCGTGACCGACTGATCTCAGTTTGTTGGGTAGATAGAAAAATATCAAGCCGTTCCCGGCTGGCAGTTGAGTCTATTTTGAATTCGTATTGTTCCATCGTTAGAGAGATTCGCCGCCGTCGACAAAAAGGGTTTCTCCGTTCACAAATGTATTCTCCATCAGATAGTCCAAAGCCTTAGTGAGGTGTTCCAGGTTACCGTGGGTGCCTGTGGGAACTTTTTTTGCGGCTTTTTCCAGATAATCAGGCGGGCCGCCCTGAGGAGGGAGGATGAGTCCCGGTGCGATACCATTGACTCGAATAGACTTCCCCCACTCCACCGCCGCGAGTTCGGTTAAATGTTTCAAACCCACTTTGCTGACAGAATAAGCCGCGAACGTAGGCAGGGTTTTTGCCACACGCTCGTCGAGAATATTGACGATCAAACCTTTGTTCACTTTGCGTTTGTACTCACGCATCAGTAAATAAGGTGCCATGAGATTAAGGTTGAGGGTGTCGACCAGAGATTCCAGTTGTGTCTGCTCTACATTTTCCTGAATGAAATTGGCCGCAGAGTTGACCAGCAGTTCAACATCGTCAAAATCTTTGAGGATTTTGCCGATGAACAATTCAGCTTCTTCAAGGTTTCGTAAATCATCCTCATAGCCCTGACAATGAACCTTATGTGACTGAATCTCTTTTATAGTGTTCTCACTGGCTTCGCCCGAACTATGATAAAGCAGGGCAATGTTGAATCCCTTGCGGGCCAGATGCATGGCCATCGCTCGCCCGATCCGAATGGCTCCTCCTGTCACAATGGCTGTTGGCACTTTTGCTCCTCACAAATTGCTTATGATATACTCACCCGCTAATCATCAATTTACCATAAACCGGGTTCTGCAATTATAGAAACCGATTCTTTTTAGACCCGAGATAAATTCAGGAAAGAGGAGCGATTAAAAAATGAGTGAGAAAAAATGCGTGAACATTGCCGTGCTGACGGTTTCTGATACCCGTACCGAAGCGGATGATAAATCCGGCCAGACTTTAGTCGATCGGATAAAAGGAGCCGGACACCATCTGGTGGAAAAGAAAATCATCAAAGATGAAATAGACCTGCTTCAGGAGCAATTGAAGAAGTGGATCGCCAGTCCCGATGTCGATGCGGTGATCGCTACAGGGGGAACAGGTGTGACAGGGCGCGACATCACTCCCGAAGCTTTTGAGGAATTGTATGAAAAGTCGATTCCCGGCTTTGGTGAACTGTTTCGCATGCTGAGCTATGAAAGTATCAAAACATCCAGCCTGCAATCGCGTTGCACAGCAGGGGTTGCCAACGGCACCTTTCTGTTTGCCTTGCCGGGCTCAACCGGGGCCTGTAAAGACGGGTGGGACCAGATCCTCGTTCACCAACTCGACAGCACTCACAAGCCCTGCAACCTGGTTGAATTAATGCCACGCCTCCTTGAACGCTAGAGGAATTTTAGGCTTTCATTGACTCATTTATTATTGTTATTCTTATGGTCAGGTTTCATCCCCGACATAAATTCCAGGAGATCAAAATGAAAAAAATGTTTTTCGCAGTTCTATTGCTCGTTATGGGAATGTTGTCTTCTTCCACTGCTTTAGCACACGATGGTGAGTCTCACTCTAAAGAAGCTTACGAAGAGGGCAGTGGCGGTGCCGCCAAGGATATGGGCCACAAAGCCGGTGGAATGGCACATGAGTATAAAGACGAACATGGTGGAGATCACTCCAAGGAATACTACGAAAAAAAATACGGTAAATATGAGCATGAAAAAAAAGGGGCAATGGAAGAAGGTAGCGGCATGAAAGAAGATGCCCACCAACAAATGCAGAAAGAGATACATGAGCGTAAAGAAGAAGGCTCAAAAATGTAATCCGCCTGGTAGGAAATGTGAACCCTCTCCTAATCAGGAGGGGGTTATTTTTTATAGAATGTTGATAGCTCTTCCTTTGTGGTTAACCGGTCTTGGTGTATCCAATCGGGTCTTCGACCCCAGCCTCTTGAAACCCTTTCAGGCGCAGTTGGCAACTGTCGCACACGCCACAGGAAATTCCTCCCTCTACTGGACTATAGCAACTATGGGTCATGGCATAATCCACTCCCAGTTCCAAACCTTTCTGGATAATTTCTGCTTTGCTCAATTCGATCAGGGGGGTATGAATTTTTAAAGATTCCTTTCCTTCCACGCCAGCTTTGGTGGCCAGGTTGGCGAGGGTTTCAAACGCTTTGATAAACTCGGGTCGGCAATCGGGGTAACCGCTATAATCGACAGCATTGACTCCGATAAAAATATCGTTGGCTTGTTTCACCTCCGCATAAGCCAGGCAGAACGAAAGGAAAATAGTATTGCGCGCCGGAACATAGGTGACCGGAATTTCTGCTGTCATTTCCTCCTGGTTCCGGTCGGTCGGGACTTCGATGGTGTCGGTCAAAGCTGAGCCGCCAAATTGCCGCAGATCGATTTTTATGATCTGGTGGTCCATTGCTCCGAAGTGCCGAGCGATGTCCCGAGCCCGATCCAGCTCGACGCGATGCCGCTGACCGTAGTCGAAGGTGAGGCAGAAGAGGAGGTCGAATCCTGCTTTTTTGGCCAGGGCCAGGGTTGTGGTGGAATCGAGCCCACCGCTTAATAACACTACTGATTTCATAGGTTTTCCGGGTGTTTTGCTGTTGCACCGCGCTTGCTAAAGGTTTAATCTAATCAGCTTGCGCATTGCGGGTTGTTATTATATACTAATCGACTTACAATTAAAGCCGATAGTCCCCTTAAATTTAAAGGGTTTAGCCCAATTTTTCATGTTCGATAATTTATCCGATCGCCTTGAAGCGATCTACAAAAAATTAAAAGGCCGCGGAGTCCTCAAGGAAACCGATGTCGATGAGGCCCTGCGTGAAATTCGAGTAGCGTTGATCGAGGCAGATGTTAGTCTGCCGGTTATCAAAGATTTTATAGCCGAAGTCCGTGTGCAAGCCGTCGGTCAGGAAGTTTTAAAAAGTCTGACACCGGGGCACCAGATGGTCAAGATCGTCAACGATCACTTGACACATTTGCTGGGCGAAGAGTTTGTTGATATTGCGATTGCTTCAAAGCCGCCGACTATTATTTTGATGGCAGGTCTACAGGGGGCGGGTAAAACCACCACGGTCGGTAAACTGGCCAAGCGGTTTAAAGAAAAAGGAAAAAGCTGTCTTCTTGTCCCTGCGGATGTTTACCGTCCAGCGGCAATAGAACAGTTGCATGTTTTAGGACGGGATCTCGATGTAGCGGTGTATGACGCAGGGGAAGAGAAAGATCCGATAGCGATTTGTAAGAAGTCGCTGGATGAAGCCGTCAACAGAATGAGCCAGATAGTGATTATCGATACTGCGGGTCGCCAGCAGGTCGATGATGCTTTGATGGAAGAATTAAAGCAGATTAAGAAAACGGTTCAGCCGCACGAGGTGTTGTTTGTGGCTGATGCGATGATGGGTCAGCAGTCTGCCGATATCGCCAAGACGTTCAATGATGCTGTCGGGATCGATGGCGTGGTCTTGACTAAGATGGACGGTGATGCGCGCGGCGGTGCGGCGTTTTCCATCAGAAGAGTGACAGGTAAACCCATTCGCTTTATAGGAATGGGAGAAAAACTCGACGCGTTAGAGCCGTTTCATCCTGACCGAATTGTTTCTCGAATTCTTGGCATGGGTGATGTCATGTCCCTGGTCGAAAAGGCAGAGCAGAATTTCGAGCAGGAAGAACAGGAAAAGTTACAGAAAAAACTCAAGAGCAACGCGTTTACCCTGGAAGATTTTCGTGACCAGTTGAAGCAGGTTCAGAAAATGGGATCGATGGAACAATTGTTGGGAATGATCCCCGGTGCTGGGAAACTGACCAAAGGTTTGAAAATCGATAACAGTGCATTTGTCCAGGTTGAAGCGATCATTAACTCCATGACTGCGAGGGAACGCGAAAAACACAACATCATCAATGCCAGTAGAAAGCGTCGAATAGCTCTGGGCAGTGGCACTCGAGTGAATGATGTGAACAAATTGTTGAAGCAGTTTGCACAAATGCAAAAGATGATGAAAAAGGTTGCACGTGGTGGCGGTATGAACTTTGGCAGCCTGATGGGCGGACGAGGCATGCCGGGTCGGCCATTCTAAATAAATTTTTATTGAGTCTAAAAACTATCGGGCCAGTCCCGAGCAGTACCCCTTCGGGGCATGAAGGTAAATGAAGGGGTATTACACGTGATGCATAACTAAGTAATAGTTTTATTTGCGTATTAATTAATGGCGGGTGTTAACGCCATATTTACCGGGCTAAGCCCGTAACTTAGGAGAAAGTACATTGGCAGTTGTAATTCGATTGACTCGACGAGGAGCAAAAAAGAAACCCTTTTACCGGATTGTAGCGGCAGATTCCAGAATGCCAAGAGATGGTAGATTTCTTGAAATTCTGGGCACCTACGATCCACTAAACGATGAAGAGGGTTGTAAGGTTGACGCGGAAAAAGCTATGGCTTGGATCAAGAAAGGTGCAAAGCCCAGCAAAACCGTAGGGACCCTCTTTAAAAAGGCCGGGGTCGGGGCTTAAGCCCATTCATTTCGCAAAACCGCGATTTTCACAATTGCGCGAACTGGAATACTAAGTTTGTGTTGCTCCTCCTCATACTGAGGTTTGTTTCCTGTAGACTAGGAGGGAATTGTGAGAGATCTCATTTTG